>NZ_JAAGLX010000030.1:0-109146 GCF_010548325.1 Streptomyces sp. SID13666
CAACGACGAGCGAACAGCCGCTCTGCCAGACTTCCTCCACACCTACAACCACCACCGCGGCCACACCGCACTCGGCGGAAACCCACCCATCACCCGCGCAAACAACCCTGCGGGTCAATACACCTAGGCCGTGTCTTCAAACGATCTTGAGTAGTGGATCATGTTCGGGTGATACGTCGACATGAATTGTCCGATGCCGAGTGGGAGTTCGTCCGTTCGCTGTTGCCGGTCGCGTCGTGCAGCAGGAAGCGGGTGGACGACCACACGGTGCTTCGAGCTCGTAACAGGATCATGGGTGGGCCTTCTTGAGGCGTCGACAGCAGATGAGGCTGCATGCCAGGGAGACGAAGGCATCGTGGAGTTCGAGGCGTCGTTCCCATCGGACGGCGAGCGTTTGAACCGGTGGAGGAGGGCGAAGGCCTGCTCGACGACGTAGCGGAGTTTGCCCAGGCCCTTGATGTTCGGGGCGCCCTTGCGGGAGATGACCGGCATGATCCGGCGTGTGCGCAGGTCACGGCGGCCTACCCGGGAGTCGTACGCCTCGTCACCCAGGATGGACTCGGGGCGTCGGCGGGGACGGCCCGGACGCCCGGCCACCGGCGGGATGCCGTCAACGAGGGCGAGAGTCTGCGTGATGTCGTTGACGTTCGCCGCAGTCGTGATGACGTGGAGCGGAGTGCCCTTCCCGTCGCAGATCAGATGGTGTTTGCTGCCGGTCTTCCGCCGGTCGACCGGTGACGGACCGGTCGCGTCTCCCCTTTTTTGGCGCGGACGTGGGAGCCGTCCACGCACGCGCGGGGCCACCGCACCCCCGGCTGCGGGTCTGCTCCCCCAGTCACCGCCACCACCGACTACGGAACAGAGCCGTTTGACTGGACAGGCCCCCACGACCTGGCCGACCCCTGCCGTTCGGGGTCGGCCAGGTGTGCGGGGTAGGTCAGTGGGGTGCGTTGCGTGCGGGTGCGTGGCCGACGGCCGGGGTGGGGGCGGCGGCTGCCGCGGTGCCTGCGGTGGTGCAGGTGGTGCCGTTGAGGGTGAACGTGCTGGGTGCGGTGTTGGCGCCGGAGTAGGCGCCGTTGAAGCCGATCGTGGTGGAACCCCCAGTGGGCAGGGACGCGTTCCAGCCGGCATCCTTGACGGTGACCGCGGCGCCGGTTTGCGACCAGGTGCCGCTCCAGCCCTGGGTGACCTTCTGGTTGCCGGCGAAGGTGAATCCGAGGTTCCAGCCGTTGACCGGTGCCGCCTGGTTGGTGATCTGCACGCTGGCGGTGAAGCCGGCGCCCCAGTCATTACTGATCCGGTAGGCGACGGTGCAGCCGCTCATTGTGGCCGGGCCGGTGGTGATTTGCAGCGGAGCCGACGGAAGTGAACTGCGGCCCCCGGTGTCGGTGGCCACGACGCGGAAGGTGTAGGCGGTGCCCGGGGTCAGACCGGTGACGGTGGCGGTGGTCGTCGACGCGGGGACGGTGGCCAGCGGAGCCGTGGTGGCCGGGTCGCCGGCGTACACGCGGTAGTCCGCCAGGGGGGAGGTCCCGGGTGTGGCGGCCGGCCAGGTCAGCGTCACGCGGTCGGGGCCGGTCGCGGAGGCCGTGGGAGTGCCGGGTGCCGAGGGCGGGGTCGCCTGGGCCGAGTCTGCGGGAATGACGTACTCGGTGATGGAGTATGCCGGGAAGGTCGCGGTGAACGAGCCGCCGCTGAGCGGCTGATCGGCCGGGTGCTGGATCGCGGTGGGGTCGGCCTGGCCGTAGCGGTAGACCTGCGCCGCTGCCGGGAGCGTGGTGCCGCCGGTCACGGAAACGGGTGCGGTCAGGTCGCCAGTGGTCTTGTTGACCACCATGACCGTGGTGGCATGGTCGCTGCTGCGCTCGGCCGCGTACACCGACAGCTTGTCCTGGTCGGCGCTCGCGGCCCGGACGGAGGTGTCGCCGAAGGTGCCGCCGTGGCCGTCGTAGTTCAGGAACATGCGGAAGGCGTACGCCCCGGGGTCGGTCGCTTTCGGCGGTGACCACAAGGTGGCCAGGTCCAGCCCCTCACGTCCGAAGATCCCCAGCGCGTCGGCCTCGGCCAGGCCGCCGTCGATATGGTCCAGCGCACCCCAGTTGTACTCCGAGATGGCCAGCTTCGTACCCGGGTAGTTCTGGCCGACCAGCGAGCGCATGCGGGGGATGAACTGGATCGGCTGGTTGATCCAGCTCTCGTCGACGTACGAGGGATCCCACAACTGCCGGGTGGAACGCAGTCGCAGGGCCTGCGTCGCCGCGTCGTCCGCACTGCCGGACACACCGGACTGCTGCGGGTAGATGTGCTCGTCGAAGTAGTCCAGGATCCGGCGCCCGTGCGCCTGCTCGTAGGCCTTCATCTGCTGCAGGTACCAAGGGGCGAACTGCACCCCGCCGTGCGCGGCGGCGTCCGGCGGGTTCGACCAGCAACTGCCCCCCTGCTCGCCGCACACCTGCTGGTCCAGGCCGGAGTAGATCAGCGAGTTGAAGCCCCAGCCGACCGGGCCGAGGGTCTGCGCGGCCGGGTCGGCGTTCTTGACGGCTGCGGCGGTGGCGTAGGTGCTGTCGCGCATTTCGTCGTAGCTCGCCCCGGCCGGGTGGACATCGCGGTGCGTGCCGAACCACAGGTCCGGTTCGTTGTCCAGGTCGTAGAAGCGCACCCCGCCGCTGTCCGCGGTGCCGTAGGAGCTGTCGAGGTACTGCACCCAGCCCTCCACGAAGTCCGGGCCCGCGGGCGTGCTGGTCTCGGCCGGATCGTTGCCCGTGATCAGGGTGCCGTCGGGCTTCTTGCCGTTGCCGCAGTCAGGCCGCCACTGCGCGTCGGTGTCCTGCTGAGGACCGTACTTGGCGACGCTGAACCCGCAGCCGTTGTCGCGGCCGGCCGCCGTCCAGCCGATCATCGGCACGGTCATCAGCGTGTCGGTGCCGGTCCTGCGGTTCTGGTCGATGAACTTGTCGGCCTGCGATCCGGCGGGCAGGGCCGCGGTGTCGTTGCTGTAGTGCAGGTCCTCGAAGTACCAGTCGGACCCAGCGTTGTAGGCGTCGAGCTTGTAGTTGTAACGGGTGGTGGCGTTGCCGCCCCAGCGGCCCATCGGCAGACGCAGTTCTTTGGCCAACGCCTCGTCGGGGAAGTTCATGCCGTAGATGTGGGGGTCGATGGCGTGCCGCCCGCTGGTGGCGTCCACGGTGATCGCCGGGCCCGCGGTGGCATCGGCCGCCCGCACGGATCGCCCGGGCCCGGTGCCGGCGGCCTGCGCCGCCCCGGTGCCGGCCAGCAACACCGCGCATGCCGCCAGGGCGGCCGCCTTGTGTGTCGTACGCATGGTCTCCTTCTCAACAGCCGGCAGCGCGGGCGCTACGGCCCGCAACGCCCGAAGGCGTGCGATCGGCACGTACCGCCGGCAGCGCTGCGGCCTTGGGTGGGGGGATGAAAACGACCGCGCTGTGGGAACCCGGCTCTCACCGGCCGGTGGGCGGGCGAGGCAGGATGCTGCAGCCGGCGATGGCGTTGCTCGGCCGACTGCGAAACTCCTCAACTCGCCGCGACGTGGGGCCAGCTAATGCGTGGGAGCGCTCCCACGCAGGAGTCTGGAACGCCTGGACCGGAGTGTCAATACGTACGCACAAGTGTCCGCATGGGCGCGCCCTGCACTCCGCGGCGGGAGCCGGATCAATGGCAGCGGCTCGTCCTCGACCGTTTGAGACCTCCTCGGAAAGGACCTGTCCCGCTTGAGTGAATCGCACAACGCTTGGAGGAGGAGTGGCCCAGCCCCGCCAGGGGTTTGCGGCCAATCCCGAACGCCAGATCGGCACATGACCCCCCAGGGGGCGTTACGTACCGCCACAGGGCTCGTTTTTAGAGCACTCGTCCGAAATCAGGAGGCGTCGTGCACCCCCTTCTCGAAGCCGTCGGTGTCCACTTGCTGTTCGAAAATAACGGCCAAGTCCTGCTGGGCCGGCGACCGTGAAGTCCTTTCGCCGCGCCAGGGCAGCGTCCCACGTACCGCACTCGGCCACCGAACAGCTTCTGTTCGGCGGCAGGTTACGGGGCGACTGGGGGTTCACCACCCACGAGGGTGTCGTGTTGAACGTGACGTTCTTCTCGGTGCTCCGGCAACTGCCGCGCATGGTCGGGCAGACCTCCGCGATGGCCTGGGCGGTCGACCGCACCGCGCTGATCGCCGTGGTCATCGCGCAACTTGGCCAAGGCGCTGCAGGCGCCTTCGGCCTGTTGGCCGCCAACCAGGTACTGCTGGGCTTGTTCGCCGGCGGCCCGACCGGTGACAAGGTGCGCGCCGCGTTCCCCTCCCTGCTGTGGATGGCGACGGCCAGCGCGCTGGCCGCAGTGCTGCAAGCCGTCGCCCAGGCAGCCGGGGGGCGCTTGGAGCCGAAGGTCGAGCGGCACGCGGCGGTCAGCATGCTCGCGCGGATCATCCGGGTGGAGATGGAAACCATCGAGGACCCGGGGTTTCACGCACTAGTCGACTCCGGGCAGCACGGCACGATGGCCGCGCGGCACCTGATCACTCACACCCTGGGTATCGGCGAGGGCGTAATGGCACTGGCGGCCTCCGGTGGGGTCCTGGCGGTGCTGCATCCCATCCTGGTGCCCTTGTTGCTGGCGGTGGTGCTCCCCAAGGCATGGGGAACCATTCGCGCGGCTCGCCGGGACTACGCCTCTGTCCAGGTCTGGATCGAGCACGTCCGCCAGCAGATGACGCTTCGCCGCCTCATGGTCTCCCAGACTGCCTCGCCGGAAATGCGCGTGCACGCAGCCGGGCCCTTCCTCCTGGACCAGTACAAGACGATGTCCATGGAGGGCGAGGAGGAGCAGACCCGCCTGGCCCGAGAAGCGGCTGGCACCGAACTGCTGACCTCCGCGATCTCCGGTCTCACCTCCGCGGTGACATACCTGGTGCTTGCCTGGCTGCTCACCAGCGGCCACATGCCGCTGGCTTCGGCAGCAACCGCCGTCCTGGCGATCCGAAACGGCACCATGGGACTGCGACGCCTGGTCACCAACGTCCACCAGCTCTACGAGCAGGCCCTGTTCTACAACGACCTCGTGCGCGCCCGGGACGAGGCAGCCCGCCGGGCCATCCCCACGGGCGGCATCCCCGTGACCGCCTGTCCGGAACTCATCGAGTTCGACCGCGTGACCTTCACCTACCCCGGCCGCGAGGCCCCCGCTCTGGAGGACGTGAGCCTGACCATTCGACGCGGCCAAGTCATCGCCCTGGTCGGGGAGAACGGCGCCGGCAAGACCACCTTGGCCAAAGCCTTGGTCGGGCTCTACCGACCGACCAAGGGCCGTATCCTCTTCGACGGCATCAGCACCCAGGAGTTGGACCGCGACCAGCTCTTCGACCGCTGCGCACTGGTCCTGCAGGACTTCATGCGCTGGCCGTTCACCCTGGCCGCCAACGTCTTCATCGGCCGCCCCACCGCCCGCCAGGACAACGCCCGCCGTGAGGGCGCGGCTGCGTACGCCGACCTCGGCGTGGTCATGGAAGACCTACCGCGCGGCTGGGACACCCTCATTGAACGCGGCTACCACGGAGGCGTGGAGATTTCCGGGGGGCAATGGCAGCGGGTGGCCCTGGCCCGCGCGTTCTTCCGGCGCGCTGACCTGCTGATCTGTGACGAACCCACCAGCGCCCTGGATCCGGCCGCCGAGGTCGCCGCCTTCGACCAGATCCGAAACCTCGCCGCCGAGGGCCAGACCATCATCCTCATTACCCACCGGCTGAACTCGGTCATCGACGCCGACCGCATCTACGTCCTGGACCACGGCCGTCTCGCCGAAGCCGGCACCTTCACCTCGCTCATGGCCAAGGACAACGACGGGCCGGGACTCTTTCGGCGGATGTTCCTTCTCCAAGCACGCCAATACCAAACGGACAGCCCGGTAGTGCCAGGACTCCCCCGGCAGGCCCCGTGATGCGGGCCATGCCGCAGCACTCAGGTACGGGCGAAGGAGCGCAGGTCTTCGTTGAGGCGGTCCGCGTGGGTCGCGAACAGCCCGTGGCCCGCGTTCTCGTACACGTGCAGTGCCGCACCCGGGATCAGGGCGGCCGCGCGGCGGCCGGTGAGGTGGAGCGGGGCGGAAGCGTCGGCGGAGCCGTGCACGACGAGGACCGGGCAGTCGATCTTCGCCAGTTCCGGTACGAGGTTCAGTGAGGGCAGAAGGTCGTTGAGGGCCGTCCCCGCCCGTGCCGTCGCTCCGTGGCAGAGGTCCACCATGTGCGCCACGTATGCGTCCGAGACCGTGGGGCGCGGAAGATGGCGGGCGAAGAATGCGTTCGCCCCGTCGGCGAAGAACTTCGCCCGATCCTGCCGGAAGGTCTCGTTGAACGCGCGGATGAGCTCTGGATCCAGTCCCTCGGCGTGATCCGAAGACCGGGCGGGCCCCGGCGCCACTCCGCTGACGAGTACAACCCGGGCCACCCGCTCACCACAGCCGAGGGTCAGGTGGCGGACGACCTCGGCGGTGCCGAAGGAATGCCCGACCAACGTGACGTCGAGCAGGTCCAAGTGGTCGAGCAGCGCTCCCAGATCTCCAGCCAGCGTATCGAGGTCGAAGCCGCCCCAGACGTCCTCGGACCCGCCGTGTCCCCTGCGGTCGAGCCTCACGCACCGGAACCCCTCGGCCGCCAGGGGCAGCATCTGGGACTCCCACATCTCGGTACTGAAGTAGGAGCCGTTGACGAAGACGATGACGGGGCCGCTCTGCGGACCGTAGTCGACGAAGTGGAGACGAGTGTGATCGGTCGTGGACTCGAAGTACGGCATGACGGGGGTCCTTCCATGGGTTGGCTGTGGGGCGTGGCCGGCCGCGTCGGCGGCCGGCGCGGCGGACCGGTCATCACGGTGGTTCAGATGCCCGCGAGGAACTCCCGAACCGCGGTGGCGAAGCCATCGGGGTCGGCCTGTTGGACGAAGTGGTCGGTGTCCAGGGAGCGGTAGACCGTGCCGGGGCGCCTGGAGCACATGGCATGGGCCTGTTCGGCGGGCAGGACCTGGCTGCGCAGCCCATGGATGAGGAGCGCGGGGCAGTCGGTGGCGAGCCACTGTTTCCAGTGGTCACCGTGAACAAGGTTCTCGGAGTCGACGGTGTCCTGCGGGTGGAAAGGCAGCCGCCAGCCGCCGTCGGGCAGCGGGCGCAGCACGGGGCCGAGAACGGCGGCGAGGGGTCCGCAGGCGGCGGCCAGTTCCTCGCGGGTGGCAGCGGTGTAGGGGAAGTTGAGCACGAAGGCGAGGGGGCTGGTTCCGTGGTCGGGGAGGTCGACGGCGGTGTCGATATTGATCAGGGCTTCGACCAGTTCGGGGCGTTCGGAGGCCAGGTGGTAGGCGTTGATCGCTCCGAGGGAGTGGCCGAGGAAGACCGCCCGGTCGATGCCGAGGTGGTCGAGGAGGGCGAGGAGGTCGGCGAGGTAGCCGATGCGGGTGTATTCGCGGGCGCGCTGGGAGTCGCCGTGGCCGCGCTGGTCCGGGGCGATCACGCGCCACTCAGGGCCGAGGGCGGAGGCCAGGGCGGCGAAGGATGCGCCTTCGGAGAGGTGGCCGTGCAGTGCTACGAGGGGGCGGCCGTTGCCGCCGTAGTCCAGGTAGGACAGGGTCCGACCCTCGAAGGTCATGGTGGCACGGGTGGGCAGGGCGGTCATCGTGGTGTTACTTCCTCGGTTCGAGGTGCGGGGTAGAGGGTCCTTGCCGAGGCCGACGTCTGAGGCGCTTGTTCCATACGACCGAAGCGATGGCTTGGAGAGACCGAGCCCTGGGGCCGCGGCGCGCTCGGCGCGTAGGAAGCGGACGACGGCCGCGCGGGTGGAGGGGGGTCAGGCGATCTGCTTCTGTGGGTTCAGGTCGAAGGTGATGTGCGGGGCGAGCGCGTGCAGGAAGTCTGGAGCGTCGAAGATCTCCCCTGCGGAGGCGACGCCCTTGGTCTTGGTGCGGCCGGTCAGGACGCGCTCGAGGGCCTCGGCGACCAGAGGCGCGGTGACCGCGTAAATGTCCTGGCCGCCGGCCGTGGCCCGGCGTTCGGTTCCGCCCGAGCGCACGACGACATCGACGAGGAAGGTCTGGTCCGAGCGCCCGCTCTTGTCGGTGGCGGTCGGGGGCGGTGTGTGGGGGGTGGCGATGTCGCGGACGGCCTCGGCGGTCATGTAGGTGGTCACATTGGGGATGGACAGGTGCTGGGGGACGGTGACGACGTCCGCCATCGTGAACTCGCCGATCACCTGGCGGGGCCCCATCGGGTCCGGGAAGGTCCACTCCAGGGTGGGCGCCTGGTCGACGCGGTGCTCCCACTGTCCGCCGCTGTAGCGCAGGCGGTGGTCGCCGCGCCGCTCGCGGGAGACCGCGCCCGAGAGCCGGGTGCCGGCGGTGGGGTGCCAGCTGCTGAGCGCGTAGGCGATGTGAGCCTCGTCGGCTTCGGTCCAGTCGCCCATCGCCGCGGTGGCCAGCAGGTCGCCGAGACCGCCGAAGAAGGCCATGGCCGGGACGATCACCGCTCCCGCGTCCCGGGCCCGCTCACGGTAGTGGGCGAAGGTATCGAGATTTGCTTCGAGTTCGGCGGCCACGTCCAGGTACGGGATCCCCGCGCGCAGCGCGGCCTCGATGACGGGGCCGGTGGTCGAGGCGAAGGGGCCGGCGCAGTTGATGACCGCCGCCGTTCCCGCCAGAGCCCGGTCCAGCGAAGCCGGATCCCCGGCCGACGCCACCCGGGCCTCCAGCCCGTGCTCGCCGGCCAGCTCCTCCAGAGCCTGCGCGTTGCGCCCTGATGGCACCGGCACAAACCCGCGCGCGGCCAGCTCTGCGACCACGAACCGTCCCGTGTGACCGTACGCGCCGAAAACCGCCACCAGCTGACCTGACCCCATGAGACTGCTCCCCTGTACTCGAACGCCCGCTGCGATGTTGATCCGCTGCGGCCTGACACGCCTATCCTGTCCTCCCGGCAGCACCCCGCACGAGCGTCGGAAACGACATGCCACGTACAGTTTCGGACATGCCCACTGTCGCGCTGGCCGTCACCGACGGCATGCTCCACTACGAACTGTCCGTGGCCGTCGAGATCTTCGGGTCCGACCTGACCCACATCGTGGACCCCTGGTACGACTTCTCCCTCTGCGGGAACGGCCCGGTGCACGTCGACCGCTTCCGCCTTGAACCCGACCATGGACTCGACCACCTCGCGCGCGCGGACACGGTGATCGTCCCCGGCTGGGCCGACACGGACCGCGAACCGCCACCCGAACTGGTCGAGGCGGTACGCGCCGCTCACGCGGGCGGTGCCCGCGTGGCCTCACTGTGCACGGGCGCCTTCGTCCTGGGCGCGGCAGGGCTGCTCGACGGCAGGCGCGCCACCACACACTGGGCTCACACGCGGGAATTGGCCCGGCGCCACCCAGCGGCCACCGTCGATCCGGACGTCCTCTACGTCGACAACGGCGACGTCCTCACCTCCGCGGGCAAGGCCGCCGCCATGGATCTGTGCCTGCACCTGGTCCGCCTCGACCACGGCTCGGCCAACGCCAACAAGATCGCTCGACGTCTGGTCATCCCACCCCACCGCGACGGCGGCCAGGCCCAGTTCATCGCCACCCCCCTCCCGGCACCAGGCAACCACCCCTTGAGCGAACTCTTCCCCTGGGCGTTGGAGCGACTGGACCAACCGCTCAGCGTGGAGGACCTGGCCCGCCAGGCCCGCATGAGCTCACGCCACCTCGGCCGACACTTCAAACACCTCACCGGCACCACGCCACTGCAGTGGCTCCACACCCAGCGCATCCGCCATGCCCAGGAACTGCTGGAGACCACCAACGCCACCGTGGACACCATCGCCGCGGCCACCGGTATGGGCACCGCCACCACCCTGCGCCGCCACTTCCACCGCAGCGTCGGGGTCCCACCCGACACCTATCGCCGCACCTTCCGCCCCTGAGAGCCTGCGAACAAACTGATCATCTCGGGTGCTTGGCCGCGGTGGAGCGTGAGGCCGCTCGTCGTCGACGCCGGAGTGCGGAGGTGCGCTGACGCGGGCATGCCCAGAGCGTGACCATCGCGACACGGCATCTTCATGTTCGATTCACGTGGATATCGCCTCTGCCCTCGATCCTCGCGATCATGAAATCTCGGAAGACCCTGAGACTGACCCTGCCCATGATGTTCGCCGCTCTCCTGCTCACCGTGGCGGGCTCGATGTCCAGTGCGTTCGCGGCGACCGACTGGGTGTACAAGAACGCCTACGAGGGCAACTGCCTCACCGGCTCCACCACGACCAGCAACGTCTGGTCGGGCCCCTGCGACCAGTCGCCCGGCACCTACTGGAACTGGGGCAGTTCGTATACCGCCTACCCCAGCGGGATTACCTACCGCCAGCTGAAGAGCGCGGCCACCGGCAAGTGCCTCACCACGGACGACAAGACCGCCACGAACGCCGTGTGGCTGAGCTCGTGCGACAGCGGCCTCAACCCCGGGCAGTTGTGGAACGGCGACTACAACGAACTCTCGAACTACAGCGGGGGGAATGACCTGCGCACCTCGGCCAACGGTGATGCCGTCTACTCCACCCCCTGGGGCCAGTCCGGTATCGAGGTCGGACGATGGACCTGGAACGGCACACACTACTGACCGCTCCGCGACGCGACGAGGGCCCTGCCGGCCCGGTCGCGAGGAAAATCGGTCGCGTGCCGGGCTCGGCCTTCCGCCGAGCCCGGCACGCCGGCTCCCACCGGAGCCGGACCGTGTCGCGCCGTTAGCGCTGCAGTGTCAGCAGACCCGGTCGCCACGGCAGTTGGTCGTAGGGGCCGCCGGCGGTGGGGGACTTGCCCTGGTAGAGGAGCTGTAGGTTGCAGGGGTCGATGGTCATGGTCTGGTCGGGGTTGTTGCGGACGAGGTCACCGTGGCTGATGTCGTTGGTCCAGGTGGCGCCGCTGTTGGCCTTGCCCGCGAAGGGGTTGCTCTCGGTGGCGGCCTGCGGGGTCCAGGAACCGTTCAGGCTGGTGGCTGTGAACGAGCGGAAGTAGCGCTGCTCACTGGCACCTCGAGCCTCAACGATCATGAGGTACTGGTTCTGGCCCTGGATCTTGTAGACCTGCGGTGCCTCGAAGAGGTTCTTCACCGTGTCGCTCATGACCGTCGTGTAGGACGAGCCGAAGTTGCCGGGGAAGTTCCCGATTGGCATGCTCGTCCGGTAGATGCTGCCGTTGTCACCGGCGAAGAACAGGTACATGTTCTGGCCGTCGGCGATCAGCGTCTGGTCGATCGGGGCGGCGCCCGGGATGCCGCCGGTGAACAGCGGCTGCGGCGCGGACCAGCCGTTGGGGTTGGTGGGGTCGCTCGACGTGCGGTAGATGAAGGGCCACGCACCCCACTGGTAGGCCAGCACCCAGATGTTCTTGGGAGCGAAGTAGAACAGCGTGGGCGCCACCGTGGACTGGCTCATCCCGTTCTGGCCGGCCGACGCCATGTCCGACCAGTTCGTGAAGGGACTGAACGCCATCGAGCCGTACGACGAACCCGACACGTTCGACGCGTAGACCAGGTGCTTGCCGTTGTACACCACGTTGGTGAAGTCCTTCAGCGCGGCCCACCCGTTCGCCGGCTGCGCCAACGCACCCGTCGACGACCAGCGGTACGTCGACGGAAGAGAACACGGACCGGGGTTGCCGCCGCCGACCTTGACGAGCTGCCACTGCTGGTTGGCGCCACCCCAGTCGTCGTACTGCACGATGTTCGCGTTGTCTGCGGTGGAGGCGCCTTGTACTTCGAGTGCCTTGTTGCTGTTACGCGAGATGAACCTCACGTAGCCATCCGAGCTGTCGGCCAGCCGCCACTGCTGGTTGGTGCCGTTCAGGTCGGTCCACTGGACGATCGAGCCGCCGTTGGCGGTGGACCGGTTGTAGACGTCCAGCACCTTGCCGGAGAGGCGGGACTTGATGCGGTAGTAACCGCCGCCGGAGTCGACGAACTGCCACTGCTGCTGGGTCTGATCGTTCCTGGTCCACTGGGTGACGCGCGCGCCGTCATTGGTCGCCAGGTTGTAGTCGTCCAGGGCCTTGCCGCTGTTGCGGTTGACCAGCACATACGAGGCGTTGGTGTCGATGGTCGCGGCGCTGGCGGGCTGGACACTGAGGAAAGTGACCAGGAGCAGCAAGGGCGAAAGGACGGCGAGCAGGCGTCTCAGGTGGGTCAGGGACGGATGGCGAAACCACATCAGAAGAACTCCTTCGGGGGGCGGGGGTGGGGTGACCCCAACGAACCGCGGTTCGGCCGCGCTGGGGGGTCGGGGACGGGATAGGTGTCAAGGCGGCCGCACATGCCGAAGAGCCGGCGCTCCGGGCGCTCCAGCCGGAGCACTTCGCCGTGGCCGAGGTGCGAGAGGTCGCCGGCCTTCAGCCGTTCCAGCTGACGGCCGGTCGTGACGGCTGCGGCCAGGGGGCCGTCACGCCAGCGGATCCACCAGGCGTCCAGGAGCTCACGTTTCAGGCGGTGGGCCGCGGTGTGGAACTCCCGCAGCCCGCCATTGCGCAAGGCCAGGAAGCCTTCGAGTGCCAGGTCGCTGCGGCGGTGCGCTGCCGCGGCCTGGTCGCCGGTCAGGGCGGCCGCCGCCTGGTAGGCGTGGGGATCGGCCAGCACAGCGGCGGGAAAGGTGAAGACGGCGTCGCCCGCCTCGGGCAGTCCGCTGTTCTGCATGAGCACCACGAGGCGCAGGCCGCCGTCGTTGACGAGGCGGTGGATCGTGCCAGGGGTGAACCAGACGACGTCGCCGGGGTGCAGGGGGGTGTCGGCGAAACCGGAGGTGGTGAGGGTCTGGACGCTGCCCGCGCCGCCGATGACGACGTAGGCTTCGGAGCAGACCAGGTGCATGTGGGGTGTGCCGCCGCACAGCCCGTCAGCGGCCTCCCAGTCGTACACGGTCAGCCCGGAGATCCCCACGCCGCCGGGAAGCGGACTCACCTGATACCTCCGAGGATGCCCCGGCCTTCAGGCCGGGGAGGAATCGGAATCCTGGGGAGCAGGGCCGGAAACGCCGTTCCGCCTCCGGGCGGAACGGCACTGTCAGTGGCCGCCGGTAGGTTGATCGCATGACGGCACCGGAGATGGCCGAGGGGTCCGCGCACGCGCGGTACACCTACCGGCTGCGTGTGTCGTCGACGGCCCGCACGGCACTGACGGGCGAGTGGGACCGGTGCCGGTGGGTGTGGAACGAGTCCTGCGCGAAGTCGAAGCAGACGCACCTCGCGAACAAGAACCGCCCCGAAGGAACGGACAAGCGGACCTGCGGCCCCGCGCAGCTCGACAAGATGCTGACCGAAGCCCGCAAGGCGAACACGTGGCTGCGTGAGGGCTCCAGCGTTCCGCAGCAGCAGTTGATCCGGAACTTCGGGAAGTCCCGCGCCAAGGCGCACATGGACATCAAGGACCGGCTGCCGATGCGTCAGCGGTCCGGGATGCCGAAGTACAAGAAGAAGCGGGAAGCCCGGCCGTCCCTCAACTACACCAAGCACGGCTTCCGGTTGAAAGACGGGAAACTGCACCTGGCCGGCGGGATCGTGCTGACGGTCGTGTGGTCGAGGGAACTCCCGGCCGCTCCGTCCAGCGTGCGTGTCTATCAGGACGGCACGGGAGCCTGGTACGCGTCCTTCGTCGTCTGCGCCGGGATCGAGCCGCTGCCGGAGACCGGCCGTGTGATCGGTATCGACTGGGGCGTGCGCGAGACCGCGACCACCACCTCCGACGCCCACGACCTCCCCCACGCCCGGCACGGGCGCACGGCCGCGACCAAGCTCGCCCGCTACCAGCGGATGATGACCCGGCGTAAGCCCCCGAAGGGCAAGCCCGCATCGAAGGGCTACCAGGCGGCGAAGAAGCTGACGGCGAAGCTCCACAAGAAGGTCGCCCGGCAACGCCAGGACACCGGCCGCAAGTGGGCCAAGTCCGTGGTCCGCGACAACGACGGCCTCGCGGTGGAGGACTTCCGTCCGAAGTTCCTCGCGAAGTCCACCATGGCCCGCAAGGCGGCCGACGCGGCGATCTCCGCGACGAAGACGGCCCTGATCGAGATGGGCCGCAAGCACGGCCGGACCGTGCACCTTGTCCACTCCGCGCACACCACGATGGACTGCGCGCAGTGCGGAGCGAGAACCAAGCACGCACTACCTCTTTCGATGCGAACGTATGCCTGCACCGTGTGCGGAGCCGTGTCCTCCAGGGACAAGAACTCCGCATACGTGATGCTGGTCCGGGCTGGTCTCAACCCGGCTAGTGCTGATCGTGGAAGACCTGACCAGGCGCTGCCTGGCCTGGCAGCGTGAGCTAGAAATCCCCAATCAGCCCTGGAGAGTGAGGAATCGCCTCCCTTCAGGGAGGGGAGGATTCAACACGGGTGTTCCGCAATATGGCGGGACAGCCGCCCGGGGGCCCAGGCGCCGTTAGCCACGACGATCCGGTAACGGCGCGACAGGGTGTCGCCCGGGGCCAGCGGCAGTTCCTTGTCGAACGCCAGCGATGGGTTGACGGCGGGGATGGGCTCGCTGCGGACGAACCAGTGGCAGGGCACGTCGGGATCGTCCAGGAACAGGAGCGTGGAGGAGCGGTCGACCTCGTCGTGGGTGCCGATGAAGGCCAGCCAGTCGCCCTGCTCGCCCATCGCGGAGCCGATCACGTCGCCGCCGGTGAAGTCGCGCGGGCCGCGCCAGAACAGGCCGGAGTATCCGGCGAGCTTCCTGCCCTGTGTGCCGGGGCTACCGAACATCAGATCGGTGTCGAGGACGTTGGTCAGCGCGGTGGTGACCTCCAGGGTCCAGGAGTCGGCCTCGACGTCGCGAGCGGTCAGCGTGCGGCGCTCGTCGATCCAGTGCTCCCCCGCCATCGTGTGCCAGGCCAGGTCCTCGGTGATCACGGCGCGGTCGTGGCCCGTTGCGGTGGACAGGGTGAGGCTGCGCATCGTGCCGAGGTTCGGCAGGTCCACGTAGCCCTGGCCGCGCAGGTAGGTGCCGCCGCCCCAGAAGTTCTGCCCCGACACCCATGACGCGGTGATCTGGATGCCCTTGTGCCAGCGGTGGTCGTGCGGCCGGTACCCGGTGACCACGTCGCCGGCGAGTGTGCGCACCGGATGCAGGTAGGGCTTCGGCGCCTCGAAGGGGGCCGTGACCGGCCGGTGTACGTACCGGAAGAGGTCGACGTCGCGGGCTCGGACGGTCAGCGAGTCCTTGTTCTCGAGGAGTTCGAACGTCATCGGAACACCTCCGGGTGCCCTCCGTTGAGCGAGCCGTGGAACGGGTCGGCCACGTCGATCTCTCCGCGCCGGACCGGAAGGCCGGTGATCGCGGCCTTGTACAAGGCGGTGACCAGTTCCATGGTGGATCTGCCGAGGTCGGGCCGGATGCCCGCGTCGTAGCCGTCCAGGAAGGCCGCGAGCTGGGCGGTGTGCGAGCTGGGCAGGTCGTCCGGCGGCTCCCACTTCACGCCGGACGACCTGGTCGTGAACGTCCAGTCCGCGTTGGAGTAGCCGTACAGATGCCGTAGTTCGACCGTGGCGTCGGTGAGATCGAACCGCAGGTAGCTCTCCTCGCGTGGGGACAGGACGCTGTTGAGGACCGTCGCGATGGCTCCGTTGTCGAACCGGACCAGGGCCGCGGACACGTCCTCGGTCTGGACGTCGCGCTCGAGGCGGCCGGCCATCGCGCGTACTTCGGCCCATTCGCCGAGTACCTCGAGCATCAGGTCCATCTGGTGGATGCCGTGGCCCAGCGTCGGGCCGCCGCCCTCGCTGTCCCAGGTGCCGCGCCAGGGCACGTCGTAGTAGGCGTCGTCGCGGTGCCACGTCGTGACGCACTGCGCGACCAGCGGACGGCCCAGCGTCCCGGCCGCGATCTGGTCGCGCAGGTACCGGACCCCCGAGCCGTACCGGTGCTGGAACACCGCGCCCGCGAGGGCGGGCCCCTCGGCGGCACGGATCCGGTCGAGCTCCGCCAGCGACAGCGCCACCGGTTTCTCGCACCACACCCACGCCTGCGACTCCAGGCAGGCCACGGCCTGGTCGGCGTGCAGGAACGGAGGCGTGCACAGGTGCACGAGGTCCGGTCGCTGTTCCTCGAGCATCGTGCGCAGGTCGGTGTAGACCGCGGGAATGCCGTGTTCGGCCGCGAACGCCTCGGCGCGCGCGGCGTCCACGTCGACGGCTGCCACGATCACGGCCCGGTGCGCCTGCGCCCGGAGGGCGGGAACGTGGCAGATGCCCGCGATCCCGCCCGTTCCGACGATCGCCGTTCTGATCATCCGCCCAGCACCTTCTTGATCGAGTAGTAGGCGGGCTTGGGCAGCAGGTTCTCGTCGTAGGGCAGTGCTGCGCCCTCACCGGGGAAGACCGCGGGAATCCACGAGTACTTGTCCGTGTAGTCCCAGATGGTGACGCCGACGCACTTCTTGACCGCCAGGCAGGCCTTGACGTAGTCGGCGTACCAGGTGGCCTGGGTGGCGAGCTTGTCCGGGGTCGCGGGCAGGTTCATCCGGATGTCGAGCTCGGTGACCGCGACCTCGACCCCGAGGTCGGCGAAGCGCTGCATGTTCTGCTGGACGTCGGCGGGGAATCCGTACTGGAGCGCCAGATGGCCCTGGATGCCGAAGCCCTCCACCGGGACACCGTCGGCCTTCAACTGCTTGATCAGGGTGTAGTAGGCGTCGCTCTTGGGGCCGATCCCGTCGACGTTGTAGTCGTTGAGGTACAGCTTGGCGTGCCGGTCGGTCTCGTGGGCCCAGCGCAGGGCGTCGGCGATGTAGCCGGGGCCGAGCGTCTTGTAGAAGAGCGTCTCGCGGTAGGTGCCGTCCTCGTTGAAGGCCTCGTTGACGACATCCCAGTGCATCACCTGGCCCTTGAAGTGCCGGACCTCGGTCTGGATGTGGTTCTTGAGGATGGCGCGCAGCTCGTCGGGGGTCCAGGTGCCCTCGGTGAGCCAGGCGGGGAGCTGGTTGTGCCAGATGAGGGTGTGGCCGCGGACCTTCTGGTGGTGGGCCTTGGCGAACGCGACGACCTGGTCGGCGGCGGTGAAGTCGAAGACGCCGCGCTCGGGCTCGGTGGCGTACCACTTCATGGCGTTGCCCGGGGTGGTCTGCCCGAATTCGCTGCCGAGGAGCTTGAGGTAGGCGGCGTCGGTGAACTCGGGGTTGTCGGTGGCGGAGCCGAAGTACTTGTGGTGCTTCTCGGCCAGTTCGCCGAGCGTCCTGGGACGGTGCTCGGCTGCTGCGGGCGCTGCGGCTGCGGGCGCGGCGGCGAGTCCGGCCGTGAGGCAGACGGCGGCGGACAGCGCGGCGAGTATTCGGGTCATGGAAGGTCTCCTCGGGTGCGGGGCGGGTCAGTCGAGGACGATCGTGGTCAGCGCGCGCGGGGCGAGCGTCGCCGTGAGGGTCGTGCCGTGCGTGGAGACGATGTCGGCCGGGGTGATCGAGCGGGTCTCGTCGGTGACGTAGCCGTCGGGGTGGCGGTCATGCCCGCCGCGAAGCGAGAACTCGGCGGAGCTCTCGGTGGCCGCGGTATTGAGGATCTCGATCACGCGGCTGCCGTCGGCGTTGCGGAAGGCGGTGACCCGCAGTGCCGGGTCGGCGTCCGTGACCGGCACGCGGACTGCACCGGGGCGGATGAACCGGCTGAAGGCGGCCAGCGCCCAGTACCGTTTGGACACCCGGTAGTCGTCACCGGGGTTGGCGAGCTGGATGAGCCCCCGGGTCGCGCCGAGGGACGCGCCGGTCCAGTAGACATAGGCACTGGCGTTGCCGACGGTCAGGGTGTTCTGGATGTCGTCCGCGACGGTGAAACGTCGTAGCCGCTGCCGTCGTCCCAGTGCTCGTCCCACGTGGAGCCGTCCGGCGACCATTCCGACATCCACACGCGCTTGTCGGTCGGCTGCGGGACTTGGGCCGGACCGCTGTAGCGGTGGCCGGTGACGGTCCGCACGGCCTTGTCGGCCGCGGGGTCCGCCTCGATGGCCTCGGTGTAGGCCGCCTGCCGGTCCCAGCCCGCGGCGTCGCAGCAGACCAGCTCGGTCTTCAGCCCCGACCCTCGGACGGTCGGCCCGAGCACTTTGAGGAAGTCGACGGCCTGCTGCGGGGTGAACCGCATCGAGGCGTAGGTCGCCGTCCAGTCGGGTTCATTGGTGAATCCCAGGTCGGTGATCCTGATGCCTTCCTGCCGGTAGAACTTCGCGTACTGGATGAGGTAGTTCGCGTAGGCCTGACGCCATTCGGGCAGGAGCTCGCCACCGTTGTTCTCGCTTTGGTTGGTCTTCATGAAGGCCGGGGCGCTCCAGGCGTCGGCGTAGAACCGTTTGACGCCGTAGGCCTTGGCTTCCTTGGCGAGCCAGACCTGGCCGCCGTCCCAGACGTCCCAGACGTACTTCGGTGTGGCGTCCGGCCCGCCGGGATCGGCCGGCAGGATCGTCGGCATGTGGTCGTAGACCGTGTCGGTCGACGACCCGATGCCCAGGCGCAGGATCGACAGGCCCGCGCCCTTGTCCTGGCTGAGCAGCAGGTCGAGCACCTCGCGCTGCTTGGCCGGGCTGAGGCCGCGCGCGCCGTGCAGCAGGTCGGCCCGCTGGAAGGCCATCGAGAAGCCGAATCCGTCGATGGGCTGGAGCGCGGCGCCGAAGTCGATGCCGGGTCGCGCGGGGGCGGCCACGGCCTGTGATGTTAACGCTAACATGCATACGGCTGTCAGTGCGGTCAGGCGTTTCACAACGTCTCCTCGGGAATGGAGGTCACGCGGGACGGGTCAGCCCTTGGTGGCGCCCGCGGTGAGGCCGCCGATCAACTGCCGCTCGGCGACGGCGTAGAAGGCGAGGGCGGGGACCATGGCGAGCACGATGTAGGCGAGAACGAGCGCGTAGTCGGTCGAGTACTGGCCCTGGAACTGCTGGACGCCGACCGGGATCGTCTGCCATTTCGGGTCGTTGAACACCAGCAGCGGCAGGAAGAAGTTGTTCCAGCTCGCGACGATCGCCAGCACCGAGACCGTCCCGAGCGCCGGACGCGCCATCGGCAGCAGGATCTTCCAGAAGAAGCGGAACTTGCCGCAGCCGTCCACGATGGCCGCCTCCTCGACCTCCGCCGGGATGGTCCGGAAGAAACCGCGCAGAATGATGATCGTCATCGGGAGCCCGAAGGCCGCCTGCGGGAGGATCACTCCGAGCGGGTTGTCGAGCAGGTCGAAGTTGCGCAGCAGCAGGAACAGCGGCAGGACGGCCACCGCGAACGGGAACATCAGCCCGATCGTGAACAGCGCGTAGAACAGCTCCCTGCCCCGGAAGGCGTAGCGGGCCAGGACGAACGCCGCCATCGCGGAGACCGCCACCGTGCAGCTTGCCGTGCCGATCGCGATGCCCGCGCTGTTGGCGATCTGCCGCCAGAACATGCCGTCGCCGAGAATGCCGGTGTAGTTGCCGGTCTTCCAGTGCTCCGGCAGCCCGAACGGGTTGGTCGTCAGCTCGCCGGTGCTCTTGAACCCGGAGATCACCGCGTAGATCAGCGGCACGACGACGAACGCGCCGATCAGCCAGATCACGGCGTGCAGCGACAGGCCGCGTGCCGTCCTGCGGGCGTTCATCGGCCGCCTCCTGAGGTGATGGCCCCGCTCAGGTCACGGCGGAGCGCGTAACGCTGGTAGAAGAGGGAGAAGATCATGCAGATCATGAACATCACCACGCTGATCGCGCTGGCGTAGCCGACCTGGTAGCGCTTGAACCCGAACTGGAACATCGAGATCGCCATCGTCTCGGAGGAGTGGTTGGGCCCGCCCGCGGTCATGACCCAGACGAGGTCGAAGAGTTGGATGGCCCCGATGATCGAAAGGAAGACGCTGATCCGGATGGTCGGGCCGAGCAGCGGCAGCGTGACATGCCGGAAGCGCTGCCAGGCGCCGGCGCCGTCGATGGAGGCGGCCTCGAGGATCTCACCCGGGATGCTCTGCAGCCCGGCGAGATAGAGCATCATGTGGAAGCCGAAGTACTTCCAGACCATGACCACGAACAGGGTCGGCATGACCGTCGAAGGGTCGGCGAGCCACTTGCCCTGCAGCCCCTCCAGGCCGAGGGCGCCGGCGAGATGGTCGGCCATGCCGTCGCCGGGAAGGAAGATCATGGTGAAGAGGACCGCCGTGACCACCTCGGACAGGATGTACGGCGCGAAGAACAGCATCCGGTAGACGGCCCGGCCGCGCAGCCTCTGGTTGAGCAGGACCGCGGTGAACAGCGCGAACGGCAGCTGCACCGTGATCGACAGGACGATCAGGTACAGCCCGCGCCCCAGATCACCGAGGAAGACCTGATCGTCGAACAGCTTGGTGTAGTTTTCGAAGCCGACGAAGTCGTCCATGGGGCCGATCCCGCCCCACTTGAAGAAGCCGGTGTAGACGGCGACGGCGATCGGGGCGAGGACGAAGACGAGGAAGAGGACCAGGGCCGGGACGAGGTAGACGGCGACCGACGCCCAGCTTCTCAGCCCGCGCAGGCGCGACCGGGCCGGGGCCGGCGGGCGCACCGGCACAGCCTCCTCCGTCCGCTCCTTGGTCGGGGTAGACACGGAGCTAGGCACCCTTCGCGGCCGCGGTAATCGACTTGGTGACCTGCTCGGGCGTCTTCTGGCCCGCGATGAGGTCGGCGACGCTGTCGTTGACCTCCTGGCCGACTGCCGGCGGGTAGGCCTGGTCGAGGAACAGCTGGAAGCCCGTCGCCTTGACCAGGCTGTCGGCCACCACCTTCTTGTTGGCGTCGGCGAGTTGGCTCTCCGCGCCCTTGACCACCGGCAGGTAGCCGTTGGAGGCCAGCAGCTTGGACTCGTTCTGCAGAACGAAGAACTTCAGAAAGTCCAAGGCCTCCTTCGGGGCGCCCTTGCGCAGCGCGAAGCCGCCGCCGCCGCCGAACACCTCGGTGGCCTTGCCGACTCCGCCGTCGACTGTCGGGAAGGGGAAGAAGCCCAGGTCCGCTCCGAGGTCGGCGCCCGCGTCCTTCTGCACCGACGGCGCCCACTGCCCCATCAGCTCCATGGCGGCCTTGCCGTTGCCCATGGTCGCGGCCTGGCCGCCGGGGGTGGAGTAACCGGCGCCGAGGAAGGCCGTCTGGAACGGCTGGAGGTCGACCAGCTCCTTGAGGTGGGTGCCCGCCTGGACGAAGCCGTCGCCGGTGAAGTCCTTGGTGGTCGCGGCCTGCTGCAGCGCGGGAAGGCCTGCGACGCGCATCGCGAGGTAGGCCCAGTAGTAGTGACCTGGCCATTTCTCCTTGCCCGCGAGGGCGATCGGAGTGACGCCCGCCGCCTTGAGCTTCTTGACGTCTTCGAGGAACTCGGCCCAGGTGGCCGGCGGCGCGGTGATCCCGGCCTTGGTGAAGAGCTTCTTGTTGTACCAGAAGCCGACCATGCCGACGTCGTAGGGCACCGCGTAGGTCCGGCCCTCGAACTGATAGGCCTGCAGCGAGACCGGGGTGAGGTCGGACGACCAGCCGAACGCGTCGGTGAGGTCCTCGACCAGCCCCGCGTCGACCTGCTGCCGCAGCACGCCGCCGCCCCAGGTCTGGAAGACGTCGGGGAGCTTGCCCGACGAAGTGGTGGCGGACAGCTTGGACTTGAACGCCTCGTTCTCCAACGAGGTCGTCTTGATCGTGATGTTCGGGTGAGCGGCCGTGAACGCCGAGGAGATCTGCGGGAAGAGGGACTTGCCCGGTTCCGTCGTGGCGATGTTCCACCACGCGAAGGTCACCTTGCCGTCGGCCCCCGGCTTGTCGCCGGAGTCGTCACCGCCGCAGGCCGTGGCCAGCGGAACGGACAGTGCGGTCAGGGCCGAGAGCGCCAGGAAGCGTCGTCGGCTCGGGAAGGTACTGGCCATGGGACCTCCGGAGTGAGGAATGTCGGATTTATCTTCGAAACTATTTCGAAATACTCTCGAATTCTGTGCTGCCATAAACTAGGAAGGTGAGGCCTCTCGGTCAAGACCTATCGTCGATATTGGCCAACCTGCCGGCGATTTATCCTTGAACAGAAGCTCACGCCGGGCTTGACAGGCAGGTCGGGCCGACCGGAAACTCTTCGAAAGTTTGCGATAATTGTCGCCAGCCCAAGGCGTCCGCACAGAGGAGAGAAGTTGAGCGAGCAGCGTCCGACCCTGGCCGTCATCGCCGCGGAGGCAGGCGTCTCCCAGGCCACCGTGTCCAAGGTGATCAACGGTCGCTCCGATGTCGCACCCTCGACACGCGAACGGATCGAAGGCCTGCTGCGGTCTCACAACTACCTCCACCCGGGCCGGCAGGGCAGGGCCCGCAGGTCGGGCCTGGTCGACTTGATCATCGGCGGTCTGGACAGCGCGTGGGCGGTGGAGATTCTGCGCGGCGTCGAGGCCGAGTGCGCCCAGCGCAGCGTCGGCACCGTCGTGTCGCTCGTCCCGCCGGGCGAGGCCACGCCGTCGAGTTGGGCCGCACTGCCGGTCCTGCACCACAGCGACGGCGTCATCCTCGTCACCGCCTCGGTCACCCACGCCCAGCGCGCCCAGGTCGAACGGGCCGGGGTGGCGCTGGTCGTCATCGACCCGATCGACCTGCCGGGCAACGGTGTGCCGAGCATCGGTGCGACCAACTGGGCGGGCGGCCTCGCCGCCACGGAGCACCTGCTCGAGCTGGGACACCGCCGGATCGCCACGATCGGCGGGCGCAAGGAGATGCTCTGCAGCCAGGCCCGCATCGACGGGTACCGGGCCGCTCTGGAGCGGGCCGGGATCGAGGTCGACCGCGATCTGATCCGATTCGGCGACTTCCAGCACGAGGGCGGGTTCCAGCGCGCCCAGGAACTGCTCGCCCTCCCCGAGCCGCCGACCGCCATCTTCGCCGGCAGCGACCAGCAGGCGATGGGCGTCTATGAAGCCGCCCGGCAGGGCGGGCTGAGCATCCCGCAGGACCTCAGCGTGGTCGGCTTCGACGACCTGCCGATGTGCGAATGGCTGTCACCACCGCTGACGACGGTGCGCCAGCCGCTGGAGGAGATGGGCCGAGTCGCCGCCCGCACAC
Organism: Streptomyces sp. SID13666; assembly: GCF_010548325.1. Taxonomy (NCBI): domain Bacteria; kingdom Bacillati; phylum Actinomycetota; class Actinomycetes; order Kitasatosporales; family Streptomycetaceae; genus Streptomyces; species Streptomyces sp. SID13666. The sequence goes on from NZ_JAAGLX010000030.1 coordinate 23,042, forward strand.
TGTTCCAGCTTCTGGAGGACCAGCCCCTGGTCAGCCCCCGGATGGAGCTCTCGACCGAGCTCAAGGTCCGGCTCTCCACCGCCCCGCCCCGTCTCTAGGAGAACCCCTTGACCGAGCCCTGGCGTGACCCCCTCCTGCCCGCGCCCGTGCGCGTCGCCGATCTGATGAAACGGATGACGATGGAGGAGAAGGCGGGGCAACTCACCGGCTTCTGGGCGTTGCCCTCGAATCCGGGAACACCTGTCGCGCCGATGGAGGACGATTCCGGCGAGTCCGCGCCCGGCCTCGACGACATCGTCGCCCACGGGCTCGGCCAGCTCACCCGGGTGTACGGCACCGCGCCGATCACCGCGGAAGCCGGGATGGAGCGGCTCGCCTCGCTCCAGCAGCAGGTGACCGGATCCGGCCGGTTCGGCATCCCGGCGGTCGCTCACGAGGAGTGCCTGACCGGGTTCATGACGTTCGGTGCGACGGTCTTCCCCGGGCCGCTGGCCTGGGGTGCGTCCTTCGATCCCGGGCTGGTGCGCCAGATGGCCGCCGCCATCGGCGCGGGGATGCGGCGGGTCGGCGTCCACCAAGGGCTGGCTCCGGTGCTCGACGTGGTCCGCGACTACCGGTGGGGCAGGACCGAAGAGTGCATAGGCGAGGATCCCTATCTCGTCGGAGCGATCGGCACGGCCTACGTGCAGGGCTTGGAAGGCGCCGGGATCGTGGCGACGCTCAAGCACTTCGCCGGGTACTCGGCCTCGCGCGGCGGCCGGAACATGGCACCGGTCTCGTCGGGGCCGCGCGAGTTCGCCGACGTACTGGTCGAGCCGTTCGTAAGGGCACTGCGCGAGGGAGGCGCCCGGTCGGTGATGAACAGCTACACCGATGTGGACGGCGTCCCGGTCGCCGCCGACGAGCGACTGCTGACCGAACTGCTCAGGGGCGAACTCGGTTTCAGCGGTGTGGTCGTCGCCGACTACTACGCCATCTCGTTCCTGGAGACCCGGCACGGCGTCACCGGATCGCGCGGCGCGGCCGGCGCGCTGGCGCTGACCGCCGGAATCGACGTCGAGCTGCCCACGGCCCGCTGCTACGGCGAGCCGCTGACCGACCTCGTGCGGTCAGGAAGCGTATCCGAGGTGCTCATCGACCGGGCCGCGGAACGGGTCCTGCTACAAAAGGCCGAACTCGGCCTGCTCGACCCCGACTGGGAACCCGTCAAGCCCGAGCCGGTCGACCTCGACCCGCCGGAAAACCGGACTCTGGCCAGGCTCCTGGCCGAACGGTCCACCGTGCTGCTCGCCAACGACGGCACACTGCCGCTGCAGCCGTGCCGGGTCGCGATCAGCGGGCCGTACGCCGACGACCCTCAGTCCTTCCTCGGCTGCTACTCCTTCCCCAACCACGTCGCGCTGCCCGGCGACCTCGGGGTGGAGATTCCGACGCTCGGCGAAGCGCTCACCGCTGCCGGGTTCACGGTCACCGTGGACGATCCGGACGTGAACGTGCTGCTGCTCGGGGACCGGGCCGGCATGTTCGGCCGGGGCACGTCCGGGGAGGGCTGCGACGCCGAGACCCTCGACCTGCCCGGCGACCAGGCCGCACTCGCCTCCGCCGTCCTGGACTCCGGGGTGCCGACCATCCTGGTCGTCGTCTCCGGACGGCCCTACGCGCTCGGCTCGCTGGCCGAGCGGGCCTCGGCCGTGGTGCAGGCCTTCTTCCCCGGCGAAGAAGGCGGGACGGCGTTGGCCCGGATCATCCGCGGAGCCGCGGAACCGTCCGGGAGGCTGCCCGTCTCCATCCCCCGCCAGGTGGGGGGCCAGCCCGGCACCTACCTGCACGCCAGGCTCGGCGGCCACACCGACTGGAGTTCGGTGGACCCGACTCCGCTGTTCCCCTTCGGACACGGACTGAGCTGGACCAGCTTCACCCACTCGGAGCTCTCGGTGGATCCCGTCACCGCGACGGACGGGGCCGTCGCCGTTTCGGCCACCGTACGCAACATCGGCGAAGTGGCCGGGACCGAGGTGATCCAGCTGTACCTCTCGGACCCTGTGGCGTCCGTCGTCCGGCCGCAGCGGTGGCTCGCCGGATTCGGCAGGGTCGAGCTGCAGCCGGGCGCGGCCGCCCGGATCACCTTCTCCGTCCATGCCGACCGGACCGCTTTCACCGGGCTCGATCTGCGGAGAAGAGTGGAGCCCGGGGAGATCGGCGTGGCCGTCGGACGGTCCAGCGGCGACCTCCCGCTCCAGGGCTCCTTCACTCTCGAAGGCCCCGTACGTCACCCGGCGGCCGACCGGGTGCTGTCCGTGCCGGTCGAGATCGTCCCGGTTCCATGACCACACGGTTCGGTGATCCCGTGCTGCCCGGGTTCCGGCCCGACCCGTCCGTCTGCCGAGTGGGAGCGGACTACTACCTGGTGACGTCCAGCTTCGAATGGTTCCCGGGCCTTCCCGTGTTCCACAGCCGCGATCTCGTGAACTGGCGGCGCCTCGGCTCCGCACTCGACCGCGCGTCTCAGCTCGACCTCGATGGGTGCGAGCCCTCACGCGGCCTGTTCGCACCGACGATCCGGCACGATGACGGCGTCTTCCATCTCGTCTGCACGCTGATGGACGGCCCCGGCCATTTCGTCGTCACGGCGACCGACCCGGCGGGGCCGTGGTCGGAACCGCACTGGCTGGACGGCGAGGGCTTCGACCCGTCGCTGTTCTTCGACGACGACGGCCGGGCCTGGTTCACCGCCGCACGAGTCGTGGACGAAGCCGCGGGCCGCACCGAGATCTGGATGCGCGAATACCTGCCCCGCGAACGACGGCTCACCGGCCCCGAGCACGTCCTGTGGCCGGGAAGCCACCCGGGCGCCCGATGGTCGGAAGCCCCGCACCTCTACAAGATCGACGGCACCTATCTGCTGATCACCGCCGAGGGCGGCACCGATGTGGACCACAGCGTGGTGGCCGCCCGCGCCGAGCGCGTGACCGGCCCCTACAGCGGTGCCCCCGGCAACCCGGTGCTACCACCGGCCGGGGGACCGGTCACCTGCACCGGGCACGCCGACCTCGTCCAAACCCCGTACGGCGACTGGCGGGCCGTCCTCCTGGGCGTCCGCCCGGGCTCCGCCCTCGGCCGTGAGACCTTCCTCAGCCGGATCACCTGGGACGACGGCTGGCCGGTCTTCTCCCCCGTCAACCACACCGACCTCCGCCGCCCGCTGCACGACGACTTCACCGTCCTCTCCCCCGACTGGAGCGCCCTCCGCACCCCGCGCGCGAAGTTCTGGACCACCGGCGACGGGCTCCGCCTCCGGCTCCGGCCGGAACGCCTCGGCGAACGCACCGCCCCGTCCCTCCTGGCCCGCCCCCAGGAACAGCCCGACTGCGACGTCTCCACCGAACTGCACTTCACCCCCGCCGCACCGGACCAACAGGCAGGCCTCGCCGTAGTCCTCGACGACGACACCCACCTCCTCTTCCTTCGCACCACGCAAGGGCTCAGCCTCCTGCACGGGCCCGAGGTCCTGGCCGGCATTCGCGTCCCCCCAGGCCCCATTCGCCTGGGGGTCCGCATCCGCGGCTTCAGCCACACCTTCGCCCACGCGGCACCCGACGGCGCCTGGCAGGACCTGGCCACCGTCGAAGCCACCTTCCTCACCCCCCTGTTCACCAGCATCCAGCTCGGCCTCTACGCCACCTCCAACGGCCGCCCGTCCACCGCCCAAGCCCACTTCTCGTGGTTCGACATCACGTACCCAAGCCGGTAGGAATCGCCTGGACACTAGGGCTGTCCGGCGGATCGGGGGCGGTCCAAGCTCCCCGGCTACCGCTGGGAGGTGGCCCCCATGGTGCGGTGGATCGCAAGGCACCAGAACGCCCGCATGCGCTTTTGTCTGTGGGTGTTTCGGCAACACCGCGAGCTGCAGTGCCAGACTGGGGGCACCTCCCAGCGGTAGCTGGGGAAGGGGCCGTTCATGATCCGCCGGACAGGCCCCGGCGTCGACGATGCCCGCGGTCGGGTCCGGATCCGGCCAGCGGGCTGGCGGACCCAGTCGCACAGCCGGTCATGGGACTCGGCGATCCAGCCCTCGTCGCGCCAGCGCGCCAATAGGCGGCAGCCCACTCGGCATCCGCCATGTCCCCGGGGTACGTGCGCGCCCGCTCGGGCCGGTCACCCGCCGCCTGACGGTAGCGCCCACCGATCAGGCCGACACGGGCAGGCCGGGGGCGGACTCACGCACCGTCAGGCGGGTCGGGAGGATCAGCGGGCTGGGGTGGTGCCCTTCGATGGCGCTGACCAGCATCCGGGCCATCTCCTGCCCCAGCGCCCGCACCGGCTGATGGACCGTGGTCAGCGGAGGGCTGGTGTGCCGGGCACTCGCCAGGTCGTTGAAGCCGATCACCGCGACGTCCTCGGGCACCCGGAGCCCCCGTTTCCGCAAGGTGCGCAGAGCGCCGATGGCCATCGCGTCGGAGGCCGCGAACACCGCGTCGGGATCGGGGTGCGCCCGGAGCAGCCGCTCCATCGCCTCGGCGCCGCCGTCCTCGGTGAACTGCCCGGGCTCGACCCCGAGCAGCGGCAGGCCGGACAACGTCAGCCCCTCGGTGAACCCCTGCTCCCGCGCGACGGCGGCTCTGGCGTCCACCTGTCCGGTGATCATGACGGGCCGTCGACGGCCGGTGCGCGCGAAGTGCTCGGCGGCCAGGCGGGCACCGCCCCGGTTGTCGGCGTCCACGTACCACGTGGGCTCCCCGATGAGCGGAAGTCCGCCGAAGACGACGGGGAGATCGATCTCCTCGCCCAGGCGTCCCAGCGGATCGTCGCCGCGCAGCGCCATCAGCATGACGCCATCGGCCCGGCGGGAACGCAGCAATCGCTCGAACCGCTCCCGGCCGCGCGGGGTGTTGGCCAGCAGCAGGATCAGTTCCAGTTCCGTCTGCTCCAGCGCCGCGCTGACGCCGACGATGACCTCCGCGAAGAACGGGTCCGCGAACAGCCCCGGCTCGTCGCTGGAGACCGCCAGCACCACCGCTCCGACCCTTCGGCTCGCCAGGGCCTGCGCGGACGGATTGGGCACGAAATCCAGCTCGCGCACCGCCCGTTGAACCGCCTCCCGCTTGGCGCGGCTGACGTGCGGGGCGTTGTTGATCACTCGGGAGGCCGCCGTGCGCGACACACCGGCTCGTGCAGCCACCTCGTCGAGAGTCGGCATGCGCTTGGGTGACGGCTCCATGGAAAAACGGCTCCTCAAGCTCACGTGGATGGTGAACACGGATCATGATTCCATGCACCGTCCCGGCTTCGGGCCTGTCCGCGGATGATGCCCTTGTCTCGATTTGGCAGCGCTTCCAACCTATCGCGCCATGCCGGCCACCGTGGCACTGCCGTGTTCAACCTCTTGACACACCCTGGCAACAAACACAATCATCCCATCCAACGCGGTCCGACTCACTTAAAACTGGAAGCGCTTCCACTTCTCCGCCCCCACCCACCGGAGGAAGAACCATGCGCAAGTCCGTCCGAGTTGCATCCGCCCTGCTGGCCGGTGTGCTCGCCACCGGTCTCGCCGTCATCAACGCCGGCCCGGCGCACGCCGCCGACCCGACCACCATGACCAGCGGCTTCTACGCCGACCCCGACAACTCCGCCCTGCGGTGGGCCAACGCGAACCCTGGCGACGGGCGGGCGGCGGCGATCCGGACGTCCATCGCCAACACCCCGGCCGCCCGCTGGTTCGGCAACTGGAGCGGCGACATCGGCACGGCCGCCGGCGCCTACGTCGGCCGCGCGGACTCCTACGACAAGCTGCCGATCCTGGTCGCGTACAACATCCCCAACCGGGACATCTGCGCCGGTCAGTCCGGCGGCGGCGCCGGGAGCCGCGCCGCGTACGACACCTGGATCGCCGCCTTCGCCAGTGGCATCGGCAGCCGCCCGGCCGTCGTCGTCCTCGAACCCGACGCACTCGGCCACGAGAGCTGCATGACGGCTGCTCAGATCACTGAGCGCAACGCCATGCTGAAGAACGCGATCGCCCAGTTCAAGGCCAAGGCACCCAACACCTGGGTTTACCTCGACGCCGGGAATCCCGGCTGGATCGGCGCCTCGACCATGGCGCAGCAGCTCGCAGCCGCCGGTGTCAGCGGGGCACACGGCTTCGTGCTGAACGTCTCCAACTACTTCACCACCGACCAGAACACCTCCTACGGCAACGCGGTCAACTCCGCCCTGGGCTCCTACGGCTACACCAAGCCATTCGTCGTTGACACCAGCCGCAACGGCAACGGTTCCAACGGCCAATGGTGCAACCCCGCCGGCCGCCGGATCGGTACTCCCAGCCAGCGCGGCGGCGGTGCCGAGATGCTGCTGTGGATCAAGGTCCCCGGCGAGTCCGACGGCAACTGCGGGATCGGGGCCGGCTCCTCGGCCGGGCAGTTCCTGCCCGAGGTCGCCTACAAGATGGTCTACGGCTACTGACCCGTTCCCGCGCCGAAGGCCGGGACCCTGGCGCCGGGTCCGAACCCGACGCGGTCCGACGCCAGGGCCCGGGAAACCGAACACCCCTACCGAAGGAACCCCGTGCGTATCCCCCTGCCCCGATGCGTCCTGGCCATGAGCGCACTCACACTGCTCCTCGGCGCCGTCGCCCCGGCCTCCGCCGAGGCGAGCGCCGCGCCGGCCTCCCACACGCTTCCCGCGAACACCCGCTTCTACGTCGATCCCCACAGCGACGCGGCCCACCAGGCCGTCACCGAACTCCTCCACCGAGACTTCGAGGGCGCCAAGTCCATGGCCACGCTGGCCAGTTGGCCGGAGGCCGCCTGGTTCACCGACGGCACCCCGGAGCAGGTCGAATCCCGCGTACGCGACCTGGTACGCCGCGCCGAGCGAACCCGGACGGTTCCCGTCCTGGTGGCCTACAACATCCCGCTGCGCGACTGCTCCCAGTACTCCTCCGGCGGTGCGCAGTCGGACGCCGAGTACCAGGCCTGGATCAGCGCCTTCGCCCGGGGACTCGGCCGCAGTAAGGCCGTCGTCATCCTCGAACCGGACGGGTTGGCCAACCTCCCCTCCGACTGCGGCCCCGACAGCGACCCCACCGGCGCGAACACCACCGGACGCATCGCCGACCTCAACCACGCGATCGACGCCCTGGAGCGGCAGCCGAACAGCGTCGTCTACCTGGACGCCGGCAACAGCCACTGGCACAGCGTCGGCGACATCGCGCAACGCCTCCTCCAGGCCGGTGTCACCCGCACCCAGGGCTTCTCGCTGAACGTCTCCAACTATCTGGCCACCGACCTGTCCACCCACTACGGCACCTGGGTCTCCCAGTGCCTGTGGTTCGCCACCAACGGCCCGGAATGGGCCAAGGGGCACCCCGACTGGTGCGCGAGCCAGTACTACTCCCCCGCGGCACCGAACGACGGGCAGCCGGGGAACGCCGTGAACGTGGACGACCCGTCCACCTGGCACTGGACCGACGTGTGGCTCCAGCAGAACGTCGGTACCCCGCCCGCCCAGGAGCTCACCCACCTCGTTGTCGACACCAGCCGCAACGGCCGGGGGGCTTGGACCCCGCCCGCCGGCAAGTACAGCGGCGACCCGCAGACCTGGTGCAACGCTCCCGGTCGCGGCATCGGCGACCGCCCGACCGCGAACACCGGCGTCCCCCTCGTCGACGCCTACCTGTGGATCAAGACCGTCGGCCAGTCGGATGGCCAGTGCAACCGAAGCATCCCGGGCGGCACCGTAGACCCGGAGTACGGCATCGTCGATCCCGCGGCCGGCGCGTGGTGGCCGGAGCAGGCCAAGTCCCTCGTCCGGAACGCCAACCCGACCCTGGAGTTCAACACGGTCTTGCCCTGACCGTGGCCCCCACCTCCCGCTCCCGTCATGCCGTAGAACGACCCGGCGACCTCGCCGGTCGACCTGACGCTGCCTGCCGAACACCGGCGTGGACACGGTGCGTTGTACGACACGCCGTGCCCACGGCCGCATCGATGCGAACAGGCTGCGAAAGGCGCTCACGAGGGCCTCCGTCGTGGCCCCGACTTCCCGCCGGGCAGGGCGGTGTGCTGGGAGTGGCGCGCCGCGACCGCGGCCTGAGCGACGGCGGCGTGCAGTAGGACAGGATTCAGCCGTTGAGCGCATCACCTCTTGACGGTGATGTCGTGCGGTGAACCCGCCCTGCCCGGGCCGTGTACGGATTGCACGTGAAGTCACGCTCCCACCTTCAACGGCTGGCCGCTCTGCGGCAACGGATATCGGTGTCCCCGAGATGTGAACTGAAAGAAATACTCGTTTATGGCTGTATCTCCCTCAGGACCCGCCGTTCAGATCCAGCGCCCACTTGTCGGCGTTCACCTCCGTGCCCGGCCCGGGTTCCTCTCTGCTTCTGTCCGAAAGTGAATGTGGTAGATGCCCGGAAGCCGGCACGAGACGGCGGGGCGTCACGTGATCTTCTGAATTTGCCTGAGCTTTCAATGACAGCCCAGTTCGGGCGATCCGCACCGAAACCTTTTCGATGACCTTTGTGCATCCGAAGGCCACTAATGAGCTATCTAAAGGGGATCATTCTCGAAATTGTTTCGAAACTCTTGACATGTTTCGGCAAGGTTTCCACACTGAGTTCCGAGGTGGCGTCGCACGTCCACCCGAGTTCCGAGTGCCGCCCTTGGATAGTTGCGCCCTGGTGGTGAGTGTCCTTTGTCAATGGACGCGGGCGTCGCTAACGCGGATTTACACTGCCGCGCTTTAATCCTTCCGTGATTTCCATCCTGGAGGCTCAGCCATGCGCTTAAATGCCATTCCCCCACCCACCGTCCGCCGGAAGATCGGCGGTCTGTGTACGGCCCTGGTCGTCGGCGTCCTCGGTGCGGCCGCCGTGCTGGTAGCGCCTCCGACCTCACACGCCGCCGAGAGCACACTCGGCGGCGCGGCGGCGCAGAGCGGCCGCTACTTCGGCACCGCCATCGCCTCGGGCAGGCTCAACGACTCGGCGTACACGACGATCGCGGGCCGCGAGTTCAACATGGTGACGCCAGAGAACGAGATGAAGATCGACGCCACCGAACCCCAGCAGGGCCAGTTCAACTTCGCCGCCGGTGACCGCGTCTACAACTGGGCGGTGCAGAACGGCAAGCAGGTACGCGGCCACACGCTTGCCTGGCACTCCCAGCAACCCGGCTGGATGCAGAACCTCAGCGGCAGCACCCTGCGCCAGGCGATGACCAACCACATCAACGGCGTGATGGCCCACTACAAGGGCAAGCTCGTCCAGTGGGACGTCGTGAACGAGGCCTACGCCGACGGCAGCTCGGGAGCCCGGCGCGACTCCAACCTGCAGCGCACCGGCAACGACTGGATCGAGGTCGCCTTCCGCACCGCACGCGCCGCCGACCCGGCCGCCAAGCTCTGCTACAACGACTACAACATCGAGAACTGGACCTGGGCCAAAACCCAGGCCGTGTACGCCATGGTCCGAGACTTCAAGCAGCGCGGCGTGCCGATCGACTGCGTCGGCTTCCAGTCGCACTTCAACAACGACAGCCCCTACAACAGCAACTTCCGCACCACTCTGCAGAGCTTCGCCGCGCTCGGCGTCGATGTGGCCATCACCGAACTCGACATCCAGGGCGCCTCGGCCACGACCTACGCCAACGTGACCAACGACTGCCTGGCCGTCCCGCGCTGCCTCGGCATCACCGTCTGGGGTGTGCGCGACACCGACTCCTGGCGATCGGAGCAAACGCCGCTGCTGTTCAACGGCGACGGGAGCAAAAAGCCCGCCTACACCTCCGTCCTCAACGCACTCAACGCCGCCTCCCCCACACCCACTCCAACCCCCACTCCGACCTCTGCGCCCGGTTCTGGACAAATCAAGGGCGTCGGTTCAGGCCGCTGCCTGGACGTGCCCGGCGCCAGCACCACCGACGGCACCCAGCTCAACTTGTGGGACTGCAACAACCGCACCAACCAGCAGTGGACCTACACCGCCGCAAGCGAGCTCAGGGTCTACGGCAACAAGTGCCTGGACGCCGCCGGCACCGGCAACGGCGTCAAAGTCCAGATCTACAGCTGTTGGGGTGGCGACAACCAGAAATGGCGCCTCAACTCCGACGGATCCATCGTCGGCGTCCAGTCCGGCCTCTGCCTTGACGCCGCCGCCAACGGCACCGCCAACGGCACCCTGATCCAGCTCTACTCCTGCTCGAACGGCAGCAACCAACGCTGGACCCGTAGCTGACCTGCCACGGCGGCAGGGTGAATCGATGAAGGGTGTGGCTCGTGCCTCCTGCAAGCGCTTTTAGGAGGCACGAGCCACACCCCATGGACGTCAACTCACGAACGGCCCTCTCACAGGCCGGTGGCGGCGGCTCGTTTTCGGCTGAGTGCGTCGACTCCCGCGGCGACGGCGAGGATCGCTCCGGTCACGACGAATTTCACGCCGGCGCTGTAGCCCATCAGGCCCATGCCGTTGTCGACGACGGCGACGACCGCGCCGCCGAGCAGGGCGTCGAAGGCGCGGCCCTTGCCGCCGAAGAGGCTGGTGCCGCCGATGACCGCTGCACCGACGGCGTACAGGAGGGTGTTGCTGCCGCCGGCATTGGGGTCGACGGAGGTGGCGCGGGAGGCGGCGATGACGCCTCCGATTCCGGCCATCGTCGAGCAGATGACGAATCCTGCGATGCGTACGCGGGCAACGCTGATACCTGCGCGGCGGGCGGCCTCGGCGTTGCCGCCGACGGCGTAGATGTGGCGGCCGAAGGCGGTTCCGCTGAGGACGTAGGTCCAGATCGCCAGAAGGATCAGGACGATGACCACGACCACGGGGATGCCGCGCAGAGAGATGATCGCGGAGTTGCGGGAGCGCTCCATGTTCAGGAAGAAGACGGCGAGTCCGCCGATGACGGCGACGGCGGCGACGCGCAGGACGGTGACCGGAACGGGTTCGGTGACCAGTTTCTTGCGGACCCTCGTGGCGCGGCGGGCGAGCTGGGCTGCGCCGTACCCTCCGACACACAGGGCGAACAGGAGCCAGCCGAGCATGGGAGAAAGGTTGTTGTTGTCGATGGCGACGATGGTTTTGTCGCGAATGGAGATGTTGCCGCCGTTACCGATGATGAGCAGGACGACGCCTTGCAGGGCGAGGAACGCGGCCAAGGTGATGACGAAGGAGGGGATGCCGACCTTGGCGACCGAAAGCCCGATGATGAGTCCGATGACCGCGCCGGTGCCAAGTCCTGCCAGGAGGGACAGCCACCAGGGCTGGCCGTGTTCGGCCATGAGCTTGGCCATGACGGCGGCGCAGACGCCGGAGCCGAATCCCGCGGAGAGGTCAATCTCGCCGAGGAGCAGGACGAAAGCCAGGCCCATGGCGATGACGGCGACCGGCGCGCCCTGGGTGAACAGATTGGGTAGCGCAGGGTCGCGGAAGGGAGTTCGGTCGATGGCGGACGAGGTCGGGGAACCCCTGGGGCAAACCCCGCCTCTCCAGGAGGCTGGTTGCGAAGCGTTGAAGCGCTTCGACGCTGTCATTGGCACCTTGAGGCTGCCAATGTTCCAACAACAGGAAGGTTCCCTTGAGTTCTCCCTCTTGGTTCGCGAGAAACATGTAATTAGCGTTCGCCACGAAGTGAAGCGCTTCGACGCACCGAGGGAGAAGGGGTCGTCATCACCAACGAGTTGAACCGGAGCAGTCCCATCGGCGCACCCGCCTCCGTGGCCGGGGCTGCCGCGCTGACTCCTCCCCCGGCGCCGTCAACCGGGTCGGGAGCCTGGTGATCCGGCCGGACGGCCTGAGCTTCCAGGCGTACCGCAAGATGCTGGGCGACGCGACCGTGCGCACCGCGCTGCCGGTGAGCCATCGCATCACCGTCACCGGGGTCGGCACCGCACTGTCGATGGTGGTCTCGGTGCTACGCGGCTACGGCCTGTCGCGGTCCCGGTCATTCGGGCACCGCCCCATCCTTGGGCTGCCGATCGTCACGATGGTCGTCAGCGGCGGCATGATCCCCACCTTCCCGGTGGTCACCGGGCTCGGTGGCTACAACCCATGGTGGGTGCTGATCCTGCCGGGCTCCGTCTCCGTGTTCAACATCCTGGTGCTGCGCTCCTTCTACGCGGTGGGCTACTGGAACTCCTTCTTCAACGTCATGATCAAGGGCTGATCCGATCGGCCCGCGATGCGCCCGCCCCCGGACCGGCAGCGGCTCCCCCTCCCCGCTGCGGGCAGGGTTGGTACCTCTCCACCCGCCTCGACGACCCCGACTACGCCGCGGCCTCCTGGAACCCCGACAGCGCCGTGCTCACGCTGACGCTGCCCACGGCTTCGTCCGCCGTGCTCCTGCGCCTCACCCCCACGGCGTCGGACGCGCCCTGAGATCCCGCCGCGGTACCGCGACCATCGCACCACCGAAAGGAATTGACCACATGTCAGACCCACAGCAACCGGACGTGACCTTTTCCAACCCCGTGATCCCCGGTTTCCACCCCGACCCCAGCGTCTGCCGCGTGGGTGACGACTACTACCTCGTCTGCTCCAGCTTCGAGTACTTCCCCGGCGTCCCCGTCTTCCACAGTCGCGACCTGGTGCACTGGACACAGATCGGCAACGCGCTGGACAGGGCCGAGCCAGCTCCGCCTGCCCCCGGACATGGCGTCGTCCGCCGGCATCTACGCCCCCACCGTGCGCCACCACGACGGCCGGTTCTGGCTGATCGTCACCAATGTGGCCGACGGCGAAGGCAACCTGCTGTTCACCGCCACAGACCCGGCCGGCCCCTGGTCCGACCCGGTGCGGCTGCCCGGGGTTCACGGCATCGACCCGGATCTCGCCTGGGACGAGGACGGGACCTGCTGGTGCACGGTCGCCGGGGTCTGGCAAGTCCGCCTCGACCCCCGCACCGGCGAGTCGTTCGGAACGCCGCGCAGGCTCTGGTCGGGCGGCCCCGCTGCCAAAGCCCCGGAGGCCCCGCACCTGTACCGCATCGGTGAGTACTGGTATCTGCTCATCGCCGAGGGCGGCACCGAAAGCGGCCACGGTGTCTCGATCGCCCGCGGGCGCACCCCGGGCGGCCCGTTCGAACCGTGCCCGGACAACCCGATCCTGACCCACCGGGGCACCGATCGCCCCATCCAGAACACCGGTCACGCGGATCTGGTCCAGGGGCCGGACGGCTCGTGGTGGATGCTGCTGCTGGCCGTCCGGCCGGGCGGTGGAACGCCGGGCTGGCATGTACTCGGCCGCGAGACCTTCCTGGCGCCCCTGGAGTGGGTGGACGGATGGCCGGTCGTCGGCGAGGTGTCGCCCGAGATGCCCGCGCCCGCCTGGCCTCTGCTCCCCGGCCCCGCCGGGGCCGTCCGGGACGACTTCGACCACAGCGAGCTGCGACCGCAGTGGATCTCCGTGCGGGACCGTCCGGCGAAGTACTGCACCACCACCGAGCGGCCCGGATAGCTGACCCTGCGCGCCCGCGGCGGCTCCCCGGACGAGCCGGACGTCGTGTTCGTGGGCCGCCGCCAGCAGCACCTGCAGTGCCAGGTCCGCACACTGATCGATCCGGCCGAAGGGCGCGGCGGCCTCGCCGTCCGCCTCGACGAGGAGCACCACTACGAGATCGAGGCGTCCGCAGGACAGGTGCGGGTCGTGGCTCGCATCGGCCCCCTGCGCACCGTGATGGGTCCCGGTCGGTGCCCGCCGGCCCGTCACCCTCGGCGTCCGGATCTCCACTAACCCACCCCGGGACGCCCGCACCGGGCCCGACGCCCTCACGCTCGGCATCGAGGATCCGGACGGCACCTTCACCGTGCTCGACACGCTCGACGGCCGCTATCTGTCGACCGAGGTGGCCGGCGGCTTCACCGGCCGCGTCATCGGCCTGTACGCCGCGTCCGGCACCGTCCACTTGGATTGGCTCGACTACGAGCCGCTGTACCCCTGAACCGGCGCCACGACGCCGCCCAGAGACGACCGGCCGCCGCCTGGACCATCCGCCACTCCATCCCCCACGGGCGGCACCACCACCGCTCCTCACCAGAGAAGGTCACACATGAAGGCAACATATTTCAGCAGCCCAGAGCTTGGTTACCACAGCGATTTGGGTGCCGGGCCTGTCGAATGGCGCGGGAATCTCGACCTCGAACGCACCGAGGCGGGCTGGCTGCCACACCGACTGCCACGCTGGACCCGCGACCAATACCCACCTGACTCGCTCCAGGACGTTGTACTCGAACCGAGCGGAGTGCGGCTTGCCCTGCGGACCGCGGCGGACACGCTGGAACTCAGCCTGCTCGCCACCCAGGGTGTGTGGCGCGGCGACGTTCCGCCTGCACGGGTGGAGGGATTCGACCTGGTGGTGGACGGCGACGTGGTGGCCGCCGGGGTTACCGAAAAGCCCGGGACCATCGTGGTCTTCGACGAGACCGGCGTGCTCAGCCGCACCGAGGCGGCGCCGGGCACCGTGCGCTTCTCCGGTTTGCAGCGGCGGCCCGGGGAACATGAGATCGAGATCTGGCTCCCGCACCACACTCGGGTCGAAGTGATCGGGCTGCGCGCCGACGCCCCGCTAGTGCCGCCCACCCCCGCGCCCGGGCCGGTCTGGCTTCACCACGGCAGTTCGATCAGCCACTGCCGCGAGGCGCTGCGCCCTACCGGGACGTGGCCCGCCGTGGCCGCCCGTCTGGCCGGTCTCGACCTGCTCAACCTCGGTTTCAGCGGCCAGGCCCAGCTGGACGGCTTCACCGCTCGCGCCATCCGCGACACCCCGGCGGACCTGATCAGCCTGAAGCTGGGCATCAACGTCGTGAACGGGGACTCAATGCGGTTGCGCGCCTTCGTCCCCGCTGTGCACGCCTTCCTCGACACGATCCGCGAGGGCCACCCGCGGACCCCGATCCTGCTCATCTCACCGATCCACTCCCCTTCGGTCGAGGACCGGCCGGGACCCTCCCTCGTCGACCCCGCGGCCGCCAAACTGTGGTTCATCACGCACGGCACGCCTTCGGAGGTGGACGAAGGCCGCCTGAGCCTGCGGCTGATACGCGACACGCTCGCCGCTGTGGCCGAGCGGCGCGGTGTGAGCGACCCGAATCTGCACTTCCTCGCCGGGCCGGCCCTGTTCGGTCCCGACGACATCGATCACCTGCCGGACAACCTGCATCCGGATCCGGTGGGCTATCAGCTGATGGGCGAGCGCTTCGCCCGACTCGCACTCGCCCCCGGCGCCGCCTTCCGCGCCCCCACCGAAGTGGTCGACACCGCAAGCCCTTCGGGGGTTGACGGCGCTATGGACGGGTGTTGACCTTCACCCTTGGGGAAACCGGACGGCCCACCACCGCCGGCCTCAGTGCCTGAACCACGCGATTAACTGTCGAACTCCCGCAGCCGAGGCGGCGACAACTACAGGTTACCGGCGGTACGTTCTCGCTATCCTTCCCTACTGCCCAGGAGTTCCCCTTCATGCGCCGTCTTCTCACATGCCTCACGGCCGCGGCCATCACATGCGGCGGGTTAGTCGCGACCGCGTCCCCCGCCGCTGCCGCGGACCCGCTCTCCGGCTCCTTCAGCACCCTCACCTACAACGTCGCGGGTCTGCCGGCGATCCTCTCCAGCGCCTCCACGCCCCGCGACACCAGCACCTCCGCCATCGGCCGGCGCATCTCGCCGTACGACATCGTGCACGTCGAAGAAGACTTCAACTACCACTCCTACCTCTACGCGGCAGACAGCGCGCACGCCCACCGCACCCCCTCCAGCGGGGGCGCCGGCATCGGAAGCGGGCTCAACACCCTGTCGAAGATGCCTTACGACGAGGACGACTTCGAGCGGGTGCACTGGAACTCCTGCCAGATCGACTCCGGCGACTGCCTGACGCCCAAGGGGTTCACCTTCATACGTGAGCGGCTGGCGGAAGGCGTGTACGTCGACTTCTACAACCTGCACACCAACGCGGGCACCAACGACGGCGACCTGGCCTCGCGCGCCAACAATCTCAGTCAGCTCACTGCCTTCATCAACGCCCACTCGGCCGGGAACGCCGTCGTGGTCATGGGTGACACCAACACCCGCTATACCCGTAGCGGCGACACCATCGCCGAGTTCGCGGCCGCCAACGGCCTCACCGACGCCTGGGTGAAGCTCATCCGCGGCGGCACCCCGCCTGCCAAGGGCAGCGACGCCCTCGTCTGCGACCAGACAGGCCCCACCGTGCCCAACACCTGCGAGGTGGTCGACAAGGTCCTCTATCGCGGGAGTAAACTCGTGTCGCTCAACGCCACGTCCTACAACAACGAGCACGCCACGTTCCTCACCGATGCCGGTCTCATGCTCTCCGACCACGACCCGATCGCGGTCGGCTTCTCCTGGTCGCGCAATGCGGACTTCCAGCTCAGCGACCAGTTCGGCGGACCGCACGGTGACTACTACACCGACATCGATGCCGTACCGGCGGGCGCCCGCCCCGTCAGCCTCTCGCTGCGCAGCGGCTCCCGCGTCGACAGCGTCGGGCTTGCCCTCGACAACGGCAAGGTCCTCACCCACGGCGGTACCGGCGGCACGGTGTCGTCCCTGACCCTGGGCAGCGGGGAGTACGTCACGTCCGCCCAACTGTGCCAAGCCGAGAAGGACGGCCACACCCGGATCTTCTACGCCAAGTTCAGTACCAACCTCGGCAGGAGCCTGTCCGGGGGAGCCACCACGTCCGACTGCGTAACACGCACCGCGCCCTCGGGATGGCAGCTCGCCGGGTTCCACGGACGCGCCACCAACGAGATCGACAAGCTCGGCTTCCTCTATACGAAGCGCTGAACCACTCCCCTACGCCGAACTAGCGTAAACGGAACCGGACCGGCGGTCGCGCAGCGTGACCCCTCTGCGCCTGACAGAACAAGGCGAGGCGGTCGTCCAGGCCGTCATCGCCACCTCGACATGCCCGGGGTCCGGGGGGGGCGGCGGACCGCCGGTTGCGCGCCGGCTCAGATGAATCGCCACAGGTGGTCGCCGGTGCCGTTGTCGTCCCAGAGGACGGCCTGGGCGCCCTGGGCCGTGGAGGCGCTGGCGACGCCGAGGACGCGGCCGCTGTTGGCGCACTGAATCCTGAAGGCGTCGCCGCCGCCGTGGCGCAGCCGCCACCGGTGGTCGGCGGAGCCGGTGTCCGCCCACTGGACGATCCGCCCGCCGTTGGCGGTGCCGCCGTTCTCCACGGCGAGGACCTTGCCGCTGTTGGAGTTGCGCAGACGCAGGTAGCCGCCGGTATCGATGACGGCCGTCCAGAGATGGTCGGCGGTGCCGTTGTCGTCCCACTGGACGGTGAGGCCGCCGTCGGCGGTGGACATGTTCTGGATGCCGAGGACCCGCCCGCTGGCGAGGTTCTGGATGCGTCTGGCACCGTCGGGGGCGAACTGCCACTGGCTGGCCGCCGCGCCGGTGTCGGACACCTGCACGGCTGCCGCGCCGCTGGCGGTGGAGTTGCCTGCGATGCCGAGCAGCTTGCCGGTGTGGACGTTCTGCAGCTTGTGATAGCCGTTGCCGGCGTCGACGACGGTCCACCGGTGGTCGGCGGTGCCGGTATCTGCCCACTGGAGGATCGCGGCGTTGTCGGTGGTGGACATGTCCTTCACGCCGAGGACCTTGCCGCTGTTGAGGTTGCGCAGCCGCAGTGCGGTGCCGTCGACGATGAGGACCCAGTTGTGGTCGGCGGTACCGGTGTCGGCCCACTGCAGCGCGAGGCCGCCGTCGGTGGTGGACATGTTCTGGATGCCGAGGACGAGTCCGCTGGCCGCGTTGACGAGACGGACGCTGGGACTGTCGGTCCGCCAGTAGGCGGTGTAGTTGAAGCCCTGGGCGTTGTGGAACGGGGCGAGGTTGACCTTCGCTCCGTTGGCGGTGGCCGTGAAGGCGAGCGCTGTGCTGCTGGTCCGGGTGATCGAGGCGGGGTCCAGGGCCGGGAGGGAGGACAGTGCGGTGCTGCCGTAGTTGCCGACGAGGACGGCGGGGCCGTAGGTGATCGCCGCGACACCGGAGTTGTCGTTGGCGGCCTGGAGGGCCACCCGCATGGGGAGCTTAACGGTGACGGTGTCGCCGGGAGCCCAGGACCGGGTGAGAGTGGCGTAGGTGCCCGGGTTGGCCGTGACGCTCTGGGCGACGCCGTTGACGCTGACGGTGGCGCCCGAGGTCCAGGCGGGGATGCGGACACGCATCGACCACGTCCCGCCGACACTGCCGGCGACCTGGAGCGTCGTGGTGTCGCCGGCCGGGTAGGAGGTGGTCTGGGTGACCGTGATGCCTCGCTGGGTCCAGTTCAGGACGGAGGGGAAGAACAGGTTCACCGTGAGGGTGGTGCCGTCGTGGAAGTAGATGGAGTCCATCAGCTTGGTGTTGGACTCCATGCCCGTTCCCTGGCAGCACCAGAACGTGCCGTAGTCGGTGCTCCAGGTGCCGCCGCCCCAGGCCGGGCCCTTGCCGCGGCGGCCGCCCGGGTTGAGGGAGGTGAAGTACGTGATGTGGCCGTGCGGGTCGTCCGGGTTCTGGGCGCCGATGACATGGTTGAGCAGCGCCTTCTCGTAGAAGTCGAAGTACGGGGCCCGGTCGGGGTCCAGCTGCCACAGTTCCCGGGTCAGCTTGAGCATGTTGTAGGAGTTGCAGAGCTCGCAGGCGTCGGCCGCGAGGTAGCCGGAGATGGCGTTCGGGGCCCGGAAGTGTTCCGCCTGGCTGTTGCCGCCGATGGCGTAGGTGTGTGAGCCGGTGGTGATCGTCGAGGCGTTGGTGGCGATGTCGCGGTAGCGGGTCGTCCCGGTGGCCTTGTACTCGCGGACGGCACCGATCCACTTGGGCACCTGCGTGTTGGCGTGCAGGCCGTCGAGCTGGTCCAGGTTCGCGGCGAGGGGGTCGAAGACAGCGGCATGGTCGAACCGCTGCGCAGCGGTCAGCCAGCGTACATTGCCGGTCTGCTGGTAGATGTCGGCCAGCACCTCGTTCATGCCGCCGAACTCGACGCCCATCAACGACTGCATCGTGCTGTGGCTGAGCGTGGCGGTGCGTCGGTCGACCCAGTCGGCGAGCGCGAGAAGCACGTCGCGGGCCTGCGTGTTGTCCATGAGGCGCCACACGTCGAGCAGACCTGCCATGGTCTTGTGGACGCAGTAGTACGGAACGTTGCCGTTGTTCAGGGTGCCTGCTTCGAGGCTGGCGAAGTCCGCCTCGGGGAAGCCCGAGAGGTAGCCGGCGGAGAAGCCGGCGGTCGGGTTGTTGGTCTGGCACTTGGCGAGTTCGGCCACCAGGTAGTTCGCCTTGTCGCGGCAGGTGGTGTCTCCGAGCGAGGCGTAGGCCTGGGACCACGCCGTGAGGAAGTGGCCCTGCACGTGGGTGCGGAAGGGAAACGACGGGTCGTCCCAACCGCCGGTCGGGGCACTGGCGTTGGTGGAGAGCCGGTGGTTGGCGCGAAAGTTGTACAGCAGGCGGTCGACGTCGACGAAGCGGAGGTAGGCCAGAGTGCGGTTCTGATTGTCGAGCCATCGACTGCTGGTGAGCCGGACCTGACTCAGGTCGAACGGGAGGATCGACACTCCGATATCGGATCTGACCGGAGATGTCACCGCCGCGGCGGAAGCGCGGCCGATGACGGGGCCGGCCGCCACGGCCACGGCCGCGACGCCGGTTGCTTTGATCACGGCGCGGCGGCTGAAGGGGTGAACCGACAAGGTGAACTCCATGGTTCATGAGAGACGAAGTCGGGGACTCGGGTTGGTGGGCAGCGCACGAGGCGCTGCCTGGCGATGCGACCAACGTCGAGAGGTCGCGTCACGTTCGCTGTGTCCACCAGCAGTCATGTTCTACTGGGGGACGCGGTCGGTGGTGACGGGTGTCGGGGAGTACGGCGGCCAAGGATTTGCGCACAAGGGGTGGTGGATTTCAACCGACTGCCGCGGGTGGTGCTACAGCTTGCGGAATTCGACTTTGTCCATGCACATCCAGGCACATCCAGATGCCGGTCCTACCGTCGCAGTAGATGGTGATGGTGAAGTCACAGTCCTTCGCATGAGCATGTGTCGCCTGCCCGCAGGTAGCAGTCGGCGCCCGCATGGCGATTGTTAACGCTCACAATTAGCGTGTCAATACGTTCGACACGGCAGCGCTGACAAAGCCCGCCCCCACACCGCGCACAGCCCACACCGCTCCCCCGTCACGCAACATGACGGGATGGCCGGCAACCGTGGACGGCCGCCGAGATGCCCCGCAGCATCTTCAGCAGCCCCTGGAAGGTGTCCGCGGTCAGCGGCGTGCAACTGCGAGGAAGCAGGATCCGCCGCTTCGGTCGCCGCTTGCTGTGCGGGTCTCCCGCCCAGCGCGGTCCCTGATCAGCTGATCGGCGTCAATGCCGCGCGCGGTCGGAACGCTCGTCGATGCGGCTGGTGACGAGGATGGCGGAGCAGCGACTCTCTCCTCCCGGTCCGACGGCCCAACGGCTCCGGCCGGCCGGAGCCGGGCGGGGTCCTGTCACTGTTCGGCACCCGCCAACTCCAATGATCACCGCTGCCCAGCAGGTCACGTCCGGAGCACACAGCTCTCCTCAGCGTTCGGCGAAGTGTCCTCGCCGTGAAGCCGACACAGGACATGGGATGGATTAGCGGGGACCGATCCGGAATCTGTCGAGATGTGAGCTGAGGTTTCTTGGGCGGCGCTGGGCGGGAGGTACGGCACCAAGCAGCATCTCGCCGACATGCGGCCGCTGTTCAAAGGCGAGCGCACCAGAGCGCGGGTGCTGTCGACGTCGGCGCAGTGGGACTACGACGGTCTGCCCGGCATGGAGGCTGCGGTAAAGCGGGCGCAGAAGCCATGTGCCGGGCGCACCTGCGCGAGGCCGGGGAGCTGACCGACGCGTTGGACGGACTGGTGGCGTTAGGGGTGCGGCCGCGTCCCGGGGTCCGGGTTGGCTGCCAGGGCCCGGATGCGCTCGGACCCCGGAGACAATCGTTGCGGCCGCGCTGACAGAATTGGATCAACGGGCCCTGACCGACGGGCCGGTCGACCGGGGAGCAGACCATGACCGCGTACGCCATCGCCCACATCCGCCCCGAGACGATGAACGAGGACATCCTCGAATACATCGAGCGGATCCAGTCGACCATGGACCTCTACGAGGGCCGCTTCCTCGTGCACGGCAAGGAGGTCGAGGTGGTGGAGGGCCCCTTCCCCGGCACCGTCGTCGTGATCGGCTTCCCAGACATCGAGCGGGCCCGCGCCTGGTACGACTCCGACGCCTACCAGGCCATACTCCCGCTGCGCACCCGCCACATCGCGGGCGAGGTCCTTCTGGTCGAGGGCGTCCCCGCCGACTACGACTCCTCGAAGACGGCCGCCGGTCTGCGCGAAGCAGCAGGGCTCTGACGCGGGGCTCTGTGTCCGAAGGCCGGGAGCGGGAGCGGATCGGGAACCATGCGCTGCGTCAGATCGGGCACACCGATCCCGAGCGCGTAGAGGCGCTGCTCGCTGGGCTGCCGCCCCCGGCCAATGCGTTCGGACACGAGCCGTCCGCAGCGGAAGGGCCCGCCCCACCCGAACCCCTCGCCCCGCCGGGTGATGCGCCAGCGGCCGGGACGGCCGCCGGCGGGAGACCGTACGGCTCTGATAACCCCATGACACAGATACCGCCCGAACAGTACGAGCTGTGTCATCGAACCCCTGTTTCCCCAGGTGGTGAGCTGCAGCCGCGTCGCTGTTCATCTGTGTCACCAGGTCAGGCCACTGACCTGGTGACAAGCGATCTTGACCGTTTACCACAGGGTCTTGACCACCTGATCCAGGGCGACCCCGGGCGCAGAACCCCGGGGTCCGAAAAAGAGGATGGCGGCTCAGCGCCGAACGCGAACGGATACGTGGATGCTGGTGGCTGCGCTCACCCCGCCACCGATGCCTCCCACGGCGGCCGCTGCGGCGGCGTGACCGGTCAGGGCGAGGACGGCCACGGCGACGATGGCCACAAA
This sequence comes from Streptomyces sp. SID13666, assembly GCF_010548325.1. NCBI lineage: Bacteria > Bacillati > Actinomycetota > Actinomycetes > Kitasatosporales > Streptomycetaceae > Streptomyces > Streptomyces sp. SID13666. Next base: position 45,011 of record NZ_JAAGLX010000030.1, read on the forward strand.
CCCAGTCACGGCGGCCAGCCAGGCAAGGTGACGGGCAGCGGACTGTGACAGGGTTACAGGTTCAAGCGACGTCATCTGCTTCTCCTTGTTGCGAAGGAAGCTGACGTCCGTAAGGGCACCGGCTCGTCATCTTCTGGGCTGGCAGCTTCTTTCCGAGAGCTGTTCAACATGCAGCGCCGTCCGTATCCCCTCCGGAACTTGTAGCTTCCGCACTTGGATGTGCGCTTAACAGCGCCGCCCGTCGTCTCTGTTTGTGCCCTCTGACCAGGCATGTGATGGTTTCTCCCGCCGCGCGACGGCTGGCCAGACCAGCGTGAACTACGCGTCCTTGCGCCAGACCTCGAAAAGCCGAGGGGCCTGGGCCCGCGGGACAGAGCGTCTGTCCCGCGGCCGTAACCGTGACGACACCAGATGGGTGCGCCCGTCCTTGCCCTGCCAGCCCGCGAAGTGGCGGTGCAGAGCGCGGGTCAACGCGCCATCAACCCGTTGCCGCCGGCCGCAGTGGTTTGGCGGGCTGTCAAGATCACTTGGCAAACGGTCAAGCTCGCCCGTCAGAGGCCAGCCACCTCCGGCATCCACGACGCCGGTACACAGGTACACAGATCAGCACGCCCACCTGGCAAAACAGGGCTCCCAGTGCACAGGTCACAGGTCCTCACCGGGCCGGACCCCCAAGCCCGCATCCTCTCGGAGCCTGGCTGGGTGATCCGACGGCGGGCGGGGCGGCCGGGACGGGATGATGTCCGGCGTGACCGAGGTCGGCACCACCACCGTCACCGCCCGCGTCGCGTTCGGCACCAAGGCAGCTGCTCGCCGACATGCGGCCGCTGTTCAAGGCCGAGCGGGAGCGGGCGAGGGCGTTGTCGACGACGTCGCGCTGGGACTGGGACGGGCTGCCGGGCCGGGAGGCTGCGGCGAAGCGGGCGCAGTGGGCGATGTTCCGGGCGCACCTGCACGAGAGCGGGGAGTTGGACGTCCTGGTGGCGTTCGGGGTGCGGGCCGAGCTGGCGGCGCGCGGCTGGGACCGGGAGTGGCCGGTGTTGCCGGCGCAGGCGAAGAACCCGGGCCGCTGGCCCGGGACGCGGGACGGCGGCTGGCCGGAGCGGGTGACGGTCCGCCTGCCGGCCCCGCTGGTGGGCCAGGTGCCGGCCGCGTGCTGGCACACCAGCGAGGACGCGATCGGGAAGCTGCGGGACTGGCGGGACAAGCACCCGGACATGCTGCCAACCAAGCCGTTCCGCTACCCGGCCGAAGACGCGGCGCTGGCCGAGTACGAGGAACTGGCGGCGCAGGTGACACCGGCCGGGGACATCTGGCGTGCAGCGGTGCAGCGCGGCATTGCAGCCGAGCCGGTCATCCGCGAGCGCCAGGCCGTCGCCGTCGACGCGTGAAGTGTCACGCTGTCACGCCCCCCCTGCTGCAAAGGGGGCGTTGAGGGGTATCCGCCCTGATCAGAGGTGCAGCACAGGGTAGCGTGACAGGCGGCGTGACACCCCGCGTGACAGGGTGGCGTGACACCCGCTGCTACCCCCGGCCGCTGCTGTCCCGCTGTGTCCGCTGACAACGAACCTGGACCGATTGTCAGCAAACTTGGACCGGATCGTGAGGAACGCAGCTGAGCCCTGTCAGCGGGTCGACGTCCAGTCCCGTCTCTCCGCGCAACCGCAGGACGGGCCTTGGAAGCTGTCGCCTCAGATGCGCGTTAGGCCGTCACAGCGACACGTGGTCGGGCGGCCCAGGCGATCCCCGCCAAGACGGCAGTACAGGCCACCGATGCCGCTGCCGTCATCCGAACCCCCTGTGGCACGTCCTCTACGGCTCTCCGCTCTCCGTCTTCCATGACGCATACGGTACGCAGGCTGAGGAAATGGACGTCATACCCCACCGCCCCCTGCATCTTGGAACGGCACGGGTGGTCGTAGGGGAACGGAGCTGAGTCCGCCCCACCGTCCTGCGCCACGGCCACGGTCGACATCAATCCGATGGCCCCCAATGAGTAGGAGGCAGTGGCCGTGGCAGCGCACGCAAGGGCGGCAGCAACAACCGCACGGCGCCATCCGGCCCAGCGTTCGTTCCCCAACAACGCAACCTTGAGGCATTGGAGTAGGAGGAACACGACCAACGCAAGCGCGGCGAGGAATGCCACCGGTATGAAGAGGATCATGTCGGTATCCTCCCTCGCGCTTGGTTGCTCATGGGCTTTTCGTCTGCACTGAACTGAGCCTGACGCCAGCTGCTGGCCTGGAACGAAGCCGCAACGTGAACCGATGGTGCCAGCACCAGTCCATCTTCGATGGCAATCGGTCCAGGTTCGTTGTCAGAGGACACGCTGCCTGCGCAGCCCGCGCCGCGCACCGCGTAGTCCGCGATTGCGCGCTGCTTGGTTCTGGCGGCACGACCAGCAGTAGACGCCGTCCTCCGGTGGGACGGCAACACCAATTTCCTCAGCGTAGGGGTCGGCCGGCTCGTTCACCGGGATGCTGCAGTCCGGTGTCGCGCACTGCACTTCTTCCTGCTGCTCGTCCTGGTCGTCCTGGTCGTCCTCGTCCCACTGCTGCTGCTGCAGTGGGACGCGTTGTGCTGCCCGCTCGGCCTCCCGGCGGGCCTCGGCTGCTGCACGACGCGGCCGTTCACGCTGCCAGTAGGCCGCCTTGGTGTGGGTGTCGGTCAGCGCCTGCAGCAGCGGCTCGAACTCGCCGCGGCCCTGCGCGACGCGCCGGAAGGACGGCCCGTGCAGGCCGTGCTGCTGCAAGCGCTCCAGCGTCGTGAGCACCAGCGGAACCGTGCCGGTGAAGTCGAGGAAGCCGTCGTCGTCCTCGCTGAACCAGTACTTCTGCGCTGCCCAGTGCTCGCGGGTGAGGTCAGCCAGGGTCTGCATCCGGTTCGCCAGCGCCTGGGGGCCGGCCCCGGTGAAGACGAACGCCAACGGCGGCCAGCCCGGCAGTCCGGTACCCGGGTAGAGCGTCTGCCAGTACGCCACGGTCCCGGCCTCCCCGGTCAGGCGTGCTGTCCAGGTGCCCGGGGTGGCCGGGTCGATGACGTGGCGGCGGTAGCAGGCGGCATAGGCGGTCAGCTTGTCGGCGACGCGCTGCACCGGCTCGGTGCCAACGTCACAAACGCGGCGTCGGCAGCCGACCTGTCCAATGGCTACACGGAGACATGCGAACACGGCCTCTGCGGACACAAGATATTTGTACGCGTCGATGATGATCAACGGCGGGGTAGACGTGTACACGCTCGCGGACCGACTCGGACACGCCGATCCCGCGTTTACCCTGCGTAAATACGTGCACCGGGTCGTGGGAGCCGGTTCCAAGGTCCGCATCGCGGTCCGGAGCGCCTACACCAGGGCCGCGTGACTCCTGCACCGTTCGGCTTGTGCAACAACCGTGCAAGATGATCTTCGGGAGAGGGCGTTTGCACAGGTCAGAAGCTTTGTCTATGAGTTCGTAGACGTCTTCGGCGACCACCCTCCGGGAAGAGACGGGCTGTCGACTTTCGCTGCGGCAGGCGGGGAATCCCACCAGGCTCCGGTGGAAGCGCCGGCGGGGTACCGGCGGGGCATCTACCGGGTTCCCGAGAGCGAGCATCACCGGCCGGCAGCTCGTGCCGGCCATGCTCGACGAACTGGGGAACGAACCGGACATGATCACGGTGCGGAACGAACTGGACGTGATGAAGGTGGAAACGTTCTACTGATCCCCTGGTCGACCACTGTCAGGGCCACGCCAGCGGCTGGCCTGGCCGGTCTTTGTGGCTGCACCCGGATCTCGGTTCGCCTGAGCGACGGCTGACCGGAGGGGAGCTGTGCTGCATGTGTCGGCGTTTGAAGCGGTTCCCGAGTCTGGTGCACGAAGCGATACGGAGCTGGATGTGGTGATGCGGTTCGAGGTACTGGGCCCCTTGCGCGCCTGGGATGGGGACAAGGAACTCGACCTGGGATTCCCCCAGCAGCGTGCCCTGCTGAGCATGCTGCTCGCTCAAGCGGGACGGCCCGTGGGCACGAGCACGGTCATCGACGCGCTCTGGGGAGAAGACCCGCCGGACAGTGCGGTGAACATGGTGCGACGCTACGTCGGTGGGCTACGGCGCCTGCTGGAGCCCGGGCTTGCACCCCGGGCGCCAGGACGGCGACTGATCCGTCGCGCGGGCGGCTACGTGCTGCAGGTGGAGCAGGAGGAATTCGACCTCCTGGAGTTCCGAGGTCTCACCGAAGGTGGCACACGAGCGGTGGCCACGGGCAGAACCGAGGAAGCGGTCAGCCACTTCATCAAGGCGCTGGGCCTGTGGCAGGGAGAGGTGGCCATGGGCATTCCTCCTTCCGTGCGGGCCCACGCCCTCTTCAGCTCCATCGAGCGCGAACTCGTGCACACGGCGCAGTTGGCTGCCGACGCGGCACTGCTGTGCGACCGGGCGGACGACGTCCTGTCCTGGTTGCGCCGGGCCGTCGCCCTGGATCCGCTGAACGAGCCGTTGCACGCCAGAGTCGTCATGACGCTGGCAGCCGCCGGGTTCCAGGCAGAAGCTCTGGTGGCCTTCGAAGAGATCAGGCACCGACTGCTCGAGGAACTGGGTGTCTCCCCGGGTCCTGAGCTGAGCGACGCCCACATGCAGGTACTCCGTCAGCAGCGGCCACCGTCCGATGGGGAGCGTGAGCCGGAGGCACCAGAGGCTCGCAGGGGAGCGACGGAAGCCACGGTGCGTCCGGCGCAGCTGCCTGCCGAACTGGGAACCTTCGCGGGCAGGCGGGCGGAGCTCAGCCGCCTGGGAGAGATCACCCACAAGGTGTCGGCCGGACCGGGGGCACCCGTCGCGGTTCTGATCAGCGGCATGGCCGGCGTCGGGAAGACCACACTGGCTGTGAAATGGTCCGGTCAGGTGGCGGACCAGTTCCCGGACGGCCAGTTCTACGTAGACCTGCGGGGCTTCGATCCTGCCAGAAATCCGATGCCGCCCCTGGAAGCACTGCGCCACATGCTGGAAGGGCTGGGCATCCCGCCGGAACGCATACCCAGGGATATCGACGCACGAGCGGGCTTGTTCCGCAGCCTGCTGAACGGCCGGCGGGTCCTCGTTGTCCTGGACAATGCTTGGGAGACCGGCCAGGTACGCCCCTTGCTGGCCTCGTCCGTGGGTTGCCTCACGCTCATCACCAGCCGTAGCGCACTGCCGGGGCTGACCACCGCGGGCGTCCTTCCGCTGCCGTTGGATCTGCCCTCGTTCGCAGATGCCCACACGTCATTGGTTCTGCGCGCCGGCGCCGAGCGGCTGGCCGCCGACCCGCAAGCCGCCGCCGAGATCATCACGCAGTGCGGACGCCTGCCGCTGGCCCTGGCCATCGTGGCGGCCCGGACCCAAAGGCATCCGCATTTCCCGCTGGCAGCCATCGCTGCCGAACTGCGGGACACGCACAACAGCCTGGACGCGCTTTCCAGCAGCGATCCCACGACTGATGCCCGTGCGGCCTTCACCTGCTCCTATCAGCTCCTTCCGCCCGACGGCGCCCGGCTGTTCCGGCTTCTGTCCCTGCACCCGGGACCCAGCATCGCGGCAGCGGCTGCCGCCGCTCTGACAGCCCTCCCTATCGCCAGAGCCCGCCTCATGCTCGCCGAACTCGCCGACGCACATCTCCTCAACGAACTGATGCCGGGCCGCTACGGCCTGCACCATCTGCTGCGTACATTTGCCGTCGAACTCACCGCCACACACGACACTCCGGCCGAACGCCAGGCCGCGCAGCTGCGGATGCTCGATCACTATCTCCATACCGCCTATTCCGCAGACCAAATACTTGGCTCGAAGAAGAACCGTCTGGACTTGTCTCCGGCGCAGCCCGACTCCGTTCCTGGGCATTTCACCGACCGCCCCACTTCCCTGGCTTGGTTCACCGCCGAGCGCGACACACTGGCAGCGGTGATCCCACACGCCCTGGATACGGGCTTCTTCACCCAGGCCTGGCAACTGCCCTGCTGTTTGCAGGACTTCCTGTACAGCCAAGGGGGCTGGGAGCTATGGGCAGCAACTCAGCGCACCGCCGTCGAGGCCGCGCGTCTGGACGGGAGCCTGCTCGGGGAGATAACCACTCTTCGCAAACTGGCCCGGGCGCTGGCAGAACTGAAACAGTTCGACGAGGCCCGTGAGCATCTTGACCTGGCCTTTGTTACCGCCCGAGAGCTGGATGATCCGACCGAGCAGGCGCTCACTCATGGAGCGATGAGCTTTCTCCTTCAGGCACAGGGAAGCTACTACGACGCACTCAGTCATTCCGAGGCGGCGATACACCTGTTTCGGCAGACCGGCCTCCGTTCTTCGGAAGCACTTGGGCTCAGTAGCATAGCCTGGATACACGCACGTCTCGGGAACTATACAGAGGCAATCAAGTGGTGCCATCGCGCTATCGAGTTGGGACAAAGGATCGGTCAGCCCGAGGTTGAAGCCTACACTTTTGACACCATGGCATTGGCATACCTAGGGCTAGGCGATTTTCATCAAGCGATCAGCTGCTGCCATCGGGCTCTGAAGGCGCTTCCTTACGGGGAACACTTCTACCAAGCAACTTTCTGGGAGCGCCTGGGCGATTCACACGAAGGCGCTGGTGATCATCCCGCTGCCCGCTCTGCGTGGCAGCAGTCGGCAACCTTGTATGAACAGCTCGAACGGCCGGAAGAGGCGGATCGCCTCAAGGCCAAGCTGGACGGATCTGCGACGAGTGGACAGAACGACCTGGCGTAAGCGGCCGAAAGCAGGCGTACGCCGATTCGGAAACCACTTCCTGGCATTGCGGCCAGGGGCCGCCCCGACAACTGATCCTCGCTCCCGGCCGGAGCCGCTACCAGTGCTGATCTCGCAGGGACAGAGGGGAATTCCGTACGGTCCCCTGCGTATCTGCAATGGGGAATATCAGTGCACCAGGAATCCATATGTGTGCACTCTCGGACTATGTCTCCAGCTCATTGCGGCCCTAGCGTGTGCGCGGCAACTCCCGCGCCCGCCAGGGCTGGTTGACCGCCGGAGTTGCCACCCCCACGCAACCTAGGAGCACATCAGATGTCTGACATCGCCGGCTGTATCGTCGCTCCAGTTCTCGAGGCCGTGGCACCCCTATTCGCCAGGGCGACGGCGAACTCGCCGTTCCTTTTCGAGCTGTCGCCCTCCGAAGGGCGCTTGGCCATCGAGGAGGCTCAGTCGGGTGATGACGTCCGCAAGTTGGCGGTGGACGAGGAGTGGGTCACCGTTACTGGCGGCCCCACGGGCTGCGTCCGGGCGCGGATCGTTCGTCCCGCCGGCGCGGAGGGCACCCTGCCGGTCGTCCTCTACATCCACGGCACCGGCTGGGTGTTCGGCAGCGCCCACACCCACGACCGCCTGGTCCGCGAGATCGCCGTCGGCGCCGACACGGCCGTGGTCTTCCCCGAATACGACCTCTCCCCCGAGGCCCGCTACCCCGTCGCCATCGAGCAGAACTACGCGGTCGCCGAGTGGATCGTCGAGCAGGACGCAGCCAGGAGCCTGGACCCCACGCGCCTCGCGGTGGCCGGTGACTCGGTCGGCGGCAACATGACCGCCGCCTTGACTCTGATGGCCAAGGAGCGCGGCGACGTCCCCTTGGTGCAGCAGGTGCTGTTCTACCCGGTCACCGACGCGAACTTCGGCACCAGCTCTTACCGCCAGTTCGCCGAGGGCTACTTTCTGCGCCGCGACGGGATGCAGTGGTTCTGGGACCAATACACGACCGACGAGGCCGAGCGCGCCCAGATCACCGCCTCCCCGCTGCGCGCCACAAGCGAGCAGCTCACCGGGCTGCCCCCGGCGCTGGTCATCACCGGCGAGGCCGACGTCCTGCGCGACGAGGGCGAGGCCTACGCCAACAAGCTCCGCGCGGCCGGCGTCCCGGTCACGGCGGTGCGCTTCCAGGGAATCATCCACGACTTCGTGATGCTCAACGCCCTGCGCCCCACCCACGCCGCCCAGGCCGCCATCACACTCGCCACCAGCATCCTGCGCACCGCCCTGCACGCCACCTGAACCGCCCTCCCAGCCACTGCGGCAGGCTCCGGGATGGAGGCACAAGTTCCACCGTCGGCGCAGGATGCCGGCTCTGTCTCTATAGGGCAGCTTCGGGCCACGATGAGGATGCCAGCGAGGTACAGCGCCGCATGGTAGGCGATGGCGAGTTTGCCGGTTCGCATGGTCAGGCCGCGCCGCTGCATGCCAGGCGAACTGGGCTCGTTGAATGTGCCTGGCGACAGACGCGCCCAGGCCGAATCACCGCTGCGCGGCGTCCAGTTCGCTTGCGGGCTGCTTGAGGACCGAGTGGTCCTCAGGCAGGCGCAGGCAGTGACGCTGTGGACGCGCTCGCCGGCCTGTACCGCAGTCTGCCGACGGGCCGACGGGTTCTCGTACTCCTCGACGACTCCGCCGACACCGAGCAGGTCCACCCGTGCTGCCCCGTCTCGCCGGGCAGCCCGGCGCTGGTCACCAGCCGCAACCGGCTGCCCAACCTGATCGCTTCGGGAGCCGATCCGCTGCCCCTGGAACTGCCGCACCCCGGACGTCCACGCTTCGCTCGCCCTGCGTCTCGGCTCTGAGCGTCTGGCCCCCGAGAGAACGCCCACGAGATCACCGCCCGGCGCTGCCGCCTGCCCGTGGCACTGGCCATCGTCGCCGCGCGCGACGGCCCTTCTCCCGCCGTTGCTGCCGACGCCATCAACCGGCCTCGGAGTCCGAGGCAGCAGAGCTCCGTCACTCTTTTTTCACTTCTTTTGCACACCTGCCGACCTACGCTCCCGGCGAAGTGAATGGCCGTCTGTTCGGGCCGACCGCGGAAATCCGCGAAACAGGGGGATTCCCCACGCTCGACCCTGTCGCCGCTTCACATACTGTTCGGAGGCGCCAACAGATGATGCTCAGTACCAGCACCCTCGAGACCCTGGGCGGCGCGACGGGATCACCACAGCCGCCTCTGCGGCACGAGAAAGTGTGCCGGATGCCCATGGGCCTCGACATTGTCATCACAGACGAGGCGCCTGCACAGTTGCTTCAGGAGAAGCGGCCGCACCCGGAACGGGGCGCCCCGGGCGGTAGTCGAGGCCCTCAGCGGTTCATCGCCCGTGACAGCGGCGACTATCTCTTCGTAGGTGTCCGAGGAGGCGGTGGCGCACCCTTCGTGCAGGATGCCGCGGATATCTTCCTCGGCCCGGGAGATCTCTGCTTCTACGACGCGCACCATCCGCCGACGCTGGACTTCCCCGAGCATTTCCGCGCGAAGGTGTTCCTCGTCCCGCGTGAACTGCTCAGGCTCAAGGAGTCCGACGTGCACCAGCTCGCGGGGTCTCCTGTCACGCGTGCCTCCTGGCTGGGCACACTGTTGTCGCCGCTCCTGTCCGACCTGGCCGACACCGCTTCGGCGGCCCAGCCGCCGCTCGGTGCGAAGCTCGCCTGGCATGCCGTGAACCTGCTGGCCACCCTCGCAACGGAGCAACTGGTCAGCGACGCGACGGTAACACCCGACGCACAGTCGCCGTTGGTGCCAAGGATCCTGGAGTTCATTGATCTGCATCTGGCCGACACAGATCTATCTCCCGAGGTGATTGCCAAAGCCCACCATATTTCGGTGCGGTACCTGCACAAGCTCTTCGAGAACGAAGGCAGGACGGTCGGCCAGTGGATCCGGCGCCGCCGACTGGAGCAATGCAGACGCGACCTGACGCTTCGGGCTCGGCGGAACCGGACCATCGCGGCGGTAGCCGGTCGCTGGGGCTTCACAAGTGCCACCCATTTCAGCCGGGTTTTCCGGGCAGCTTACGGTGTGTCTCCCCGCGAATGGCGGGATACCGCGCTCTGCGGTACACAAGTCGACCACGGCTGATTCGCAGCCCGAGATCTCTCGGGGAACTAGCACTCCAGTGCGGTTTCGGGATCTGTCCGGCGGTTTCGTGGCTCAGCGGCATTGGTAGTGGCGGCGGGCTGTTACCTGGTGGCTGCGCCGTCCGCTGATCCGGAACTGGTGACCAACGCGGGTACGGCCTCCCCGATTCGATCGGGCTCCGCACGATCCGCACGGGCGCCCAAGGCGGGCACTCGTGCATGGCCCGCGCTGGATGCGCCTGCCGTGAGCCTGCGGATCCAACTCGCAGGCCCGGTTGGCTCTGTTCAGGAAATGGGTCCGTTTCGAAAGCGGTTGGACGACGGCCGGCGGGGGCACCGGGGCCGGCTGTCCTCCGACGAGGACCTGTGGCTCCAGCTCGTTCAGCTCGACCCGGCAGAAATGGTCTTGATGCGCGCAGTCGCCGTGGCTACAGCAACCAACTTGCCATTAGCAGAGCGGAGTTCACCCGAGAGGAAGCACACCTCGTTGCCGCGCTGGACGATCCGGCCCCGCCCGATCAGCCGGCCCGGTTCGGCCGGCCGCAGGAACTGCACGTGAAGGTCCAGCGTGGGTTCGGACTGACCGTCGGGCAGAGTCGCCACCAGTGCCGGGCCCAGCGTGTCGTCGAGCATGGCGGCCAGGAACCGGCCCTGCACCACTCCCACGGGGTTGAGGAAGTCTTCCGTGGCCTGAAAGGCCACCTCGATGGTTCCCTGATCGGGGTCGACAGCGATCAGCTCCCACCCAAGCGTCTTGGCCGCAGCGGGCAAGAGAGTCCGGCCGGCCAGAACGTCCCAGAAGGGACCGCGCGCCTCTCTTCATTCTCGCTCATGAAGAGGACCCTACTCGGGAGTGGTCTCGTCTTCGCCGAGGGTGAGCGCCTCGCCCATCTCCTGCTTGTGAGCCGCCAGTTCGCTCGACCACAGCTCACGGTCCAGGGTCTCCGCGATATCCTCGACCTGCTTCATGAGCGCATCGAGGTCGGCCTTCGCGTTGTCGAGGATGCCCATCCGACGGCAGGCGTTCTCGACCTTCTTGTCCCACAGTCCGAGGTCTCGCACACACTCGATTGCCTGCCGATTGTCCGTCAGGTGAGATGCCGCAGCAGCGCGGCGACGGCCGGCGACGGATCCCCGGGCGGGTGTACCACCATGACCTTCCAGGTAGGCGCGTGCGGGTCGATGCGGTACTGGCGCAGGTCGGGGAAGCGGTCCGCAATCGACACCGGCACGATGCATACGCCCAGGTCGTTGCGGACCAGTTCGGAGGCCGCGACGATGTCGTTCACCTCGAAGGTGGTGGCACGGTCGACGCCCGCGGCTCGGAAGGAGCGGTCGACCGCGTAGCGGATAGCCCAGCCCGGCGAGAAGTCCACCAGCGGCAGTCCGGTGAGATCGTCGAGTCCCACACCTCCGCCAGGCATCGTCTCGGAGAAGCTGCGGGTGGGCGCCGCGAGCACCACCATCTCCTCCTGGGACAGCAGTCGGGTGGTCAGACCGCGTTGCTGCTGACGGTCGAGTGCCACGACGGCCAAGTCGACCGATCCGTCCCGCAGCGCCTGACGGATGTCGGAAACCGCGGCCTGCCGTAGCTGGACCACCACGCCCGGGTGCTCGCTGCGCAGCGCCGCCAGGGCATGGTGGAGTCCCGCCCATACCCCCTGCATAGTGCCGACCGAGACGCGGCCCCGCAGCTGCCCCCGGACTGCGCTGACCGCTTCCTGGGCCATTTCCGCGGCGCGCAGGGCAGTTCTGGCAGCAGGGACGAACGCTTCGCCGGCGGGGGTCAGCGCGACCCGGTGCGTGGTGCGGTCGAACAGGAGGGTGCCCAGTTCTCGCTCCAGGGACTTGACCGTGCCGGACACAGCCGACTGCACGACGTGCAGTCGGCGTGCCGCAGCCGTGAAAGTACCCGTTTCGGCCACCGCGACGACGACCTCCATCTGCCGCAGATCCATCATGGCTCCCTGATCGGGGGCTCCCCGTCGACGCGACGGCGGCCGCGGACCCGGCCGAGCGACATCTTAGGTGGCCGTGGCGGTCCCTGGCGTCCGCTCAGACGCGCACCAGCGGGGTGTCGACCAGATGCTCGGCGAGGAACCACGCCTGGAGTTCGCCGGTCCGGATAATCTGCGAGACCAGCAGGTCGTTGGTGCCGTCGTCGCCCATCTCGTTGGCGCGGGCTGCGGCGTCATGGGCGTCGATGAGGATCGTCTCGTGGGCCTCCAGCAGACGGGAGAGCATCGCCGGGACCTCTTCGACGCCGTCCGGAGACCGCGGGATCGACGTGATCTCGGCGACGTGCCGGGGGTCTCCCACCGCGACGCCGCCCAGCGACTGCACGCGTTCGGCGATGGTGTCGATCAGCTCGAGCTGCTCACCCGCGTGCTTGTCCAGCAGCAGGTGGAGCTGGTAAAAGGTCGCACCGCGCATCAGCCAGTGGCTCTTCTTGTACAGGCCGTACAGGATCGAGGTGTCCGCCAGGGCCTTGTTCAGCCGCTGGCAGGAGTACATCCGGGCGTCGTAGGACAGGCCGATGGGATACTGCCTGACCGTCCCGAACTCCTGGATCACCTTGCCCTTCTGGTGGAGCCTCGGCTGGCTGCTGAGCGTAGCTTCGGTGCTGATGTTCATGATCCGCCTCCTGTGGGGCGATTGTTCTGTGGTGAGGCTAGGGCGGGTCGGTGCTACCGGATTTCCCCGCGGCGCATGGGGATGTTCCAACAGCGCACGCCCGGCACCGGCGCCGGAAGGCTCCTTGTGCCGTTGCTCGTGGCCGTTGTCAGCCGGCGATGATCTGTTGCGGCCGCCGTTCCAAGGCCCAGTAGGCGAGGGCGATCAGCGGGAAGGCGCCGCCCAGCAGGGTCAGTCCGCTCCAGCCGGCCGTTTCGTAGACGACCGTCCCGAGCTGGGAGCCGATCGCGCCACCGGCGAAGAACATCGCGATGAAGACGCTGTTGAGACGGGAGCGGGCACTGGGGTCGAGGGCGTAGATGGTGTGCTGACCGAGGATCAGCGTGGTCTGCACCGCCACGTCGACGAGAATCGCGGCGAGGGCCAGCAGCACGATGCTGTGTCCGCCGAAGCCCGCGAGGGCGAAGGCCAGCGCGGCGACCATGAGTGCAATGCCGGTGGCGGGACGCGTCAGTCCCCGGTCGGCCCAGTGCCCGGCGAGCGGGGCTACGGCTGCACCCGCGGCTCCGACAAGGGCGAAGACGCCCACGCCGACCGCGGAGTAGTGGAATCGGGGCCCGGTCAGGACGAAGGAAACCGTGGTCCAGAAGGCGCTGAAGACAGCGAACATGGCTGCCTGATACAAACCGCGGCGCCGCAGCACCGGATGCGTGCGCAGGAGCTGGAATGTGGAGTGCAGTACGTGGTGGTACGGGACCGAGGTGGTAGGGACATGCTCCGGCAAGGCAGCGCGCAGGGCCACCGCGAGTACGGCCATGAGGACGGCGGAGCCGAGGAAGACAACCCGCCAACTGGTGATATCGGAGACCAGGCTGCTCAACGTGCGGGAGAGCAGGATGCCGGTGAGCAGACCACTCATGACGCGCCCCACAACGCGCCCCCGGGCGTGGTCGGGCGCGAGGTTCGCGGCGAACGGCACCAGGATCTGAGCGACGACCGAGGTGGCCCCGCTGATCAGTGAGGCGATGAGCAGCACGGGGAAGTTGGGGGCGAGGCCCGCTACCACGAGTGCCACGGTCGTGATTGACAGCAGGACGGTAACCAGCTGCCGCTTCTCCAGCCGATCACCGAGCGGCACCAGGAAGAGCATGCCGATGACGTAGCCGACCTGAGTGAGGGTGATCAGGGACCCGGTCGCCGCCGTGCTGACGCCGAAGACGTCGCTCAGCGAGGACAGCAGGGGCTGGGCGTAGTAGAGGTTGGCGACCGTCAGGCCGCTGGCCACGGCCAGCAGCGCGATCAGCCATCCGGACACGTCCCGAGCGGGGTTCGACGTCTGGGACGGGGTGGGGAGCTTGCTTGTCCTGGACATGTGCACCTTCTTTCGTCACACATCTGCAACCAGCGCCCCGGGCTGCCCCTTCCTCACCCGTCACGATGGTCTGTGATGTCAGTTATCTCGAAGCCAGATGGAGGGTGATGGCATGCCGCGCGTTCGCCCGGAGGGGGCGGACCCGCACGAGGGCGGTCCGCGACCGCCCTCGTGCGCTACTTCTCGCGTGCCGGGTCCGCTTCGGAAGGGGCCGGCGTCTCTGTCCGGTGTGCGGTCAGTGACCGGCGCAGACGGCGTGCGCGGCCTTGTCGAGCAGATCGGCGACTGCACGCGGGGCGCTCACCGTGGCCGCGTGCGGTGCGTGAACGGTGACCGTGTGCGCCTTGGCCCGCGCGGCCATCCAGCGCTGTGCCTTCGGCGGGATGTTCCGGTCCTCGGTGGCGATGAGGTACCAGGTGGGCAGCTTCTTCCAGGCCGCAGCAGTGGCCGATTCATTCAGCGCCGCCACGGTGATCGGGCGCTGTCCGACGGCCATCGTCCGGGCGGTGACCCTCGCAACGCCGGCCGCGAACTGCTGGGGAAACAGGTCCTGCCTGATGACCAGTTCATCGCCCTGCCCGCCGCCGGGCAGCGGATACTTCTGGACGACGGTGGTCCCGGCAAGCGAACTGCCCGGGTACTTGTCGCTCAGCTCGGCGGCGCTCTCGCCGACGTCCGGGACGAAGGCCGCGATGTAGACCAGCCCCTTGACCTGGGCATGGCCGACCGCGGCTCGGCTGATGACGGAACCGCCGTAGGAGTGTCCCGCCAGCAGAACCGGACCCTCGATGCTGTCCAGGACGCTGCGCACGTAGGCGGCGTCGCCTGCCACGCTGCGCAGCGGGTTCGGCGGAACCACGACGCGGTGGCCCTGGCGCTGGAGCAGCTGCACTACGGGAGTCCAGCTGGAGGCGTCGACGAAGGCGCCGTGCACCAGCACGATGGTGGGAAGCTGCTTACTCTGCTTGGACGCCTTTGCGGCGGCCGAGGTCTCGGAGGGGGCCGAGTGGGCGATGCCAGTGGCGCCGAGGGCTGCGGCCGCACCGGCCACCACGGACAGGGTCATGGTGCGACGCGAGATCGATGTACTCATCGTTGTCCTTCTGCTCGGGACGGTTCGCCCGCAAGCCGTGCGGGCCGCCGTGGGCACGGCTTGCGGGCCGTGCCGGGAGAGAGAGCCGGCGGTGGAGGAGGAAGGGGCTACTTCGAGGTGGCTTTGATGGCTTCCTCGATGAAGACGACGACCTTTTTGGGGTGGGCGAGCATGACCAGGTGCGAGGAGTCGACCTCGATGGTGGTCATGCCGGCACGCTTGTAGCCGAAGCGCTCCACGTCGGGGTTGATGGTGTGGTCCGAGGACGACACCAGACCGAAGGAGGGCTTCGTCTTCCAGGCCGCGGCCGGAGCGACGTCCGCGAACGCCTGTGCGGCCAGGGGACGCTGCGAGACCGCCAGCACCTTCGCCAGCTCCGGCTCGACATCCGCCGCGAAGATCGCCGGGAACTTGTCGATCTCCACCGACACATCCGTACCCGGAGCGTCCGAACCCTCGACCGGGAACGGCGTGTACACCAGCGCTGCCGCCAGATCCGAGTCCGGGAACCGGCCCTGCAACTCACCCAGACTCTCGCCGACCTCCAGCGCGTAGCCCGACAGGTAGACCAGCGCCTCGACGTTCTCCTCCACACCGGCCACCGTGATGACGGCACCACCGTAGGAGTGACCGACCAGTACCACCGGGCCGTCGATCTGACGGACCACCGACGCCACGTACGCGGCGTCCCCGATCAGACTGCGGTTGG
The DNA here is from genome assembly GCF_010548325.1 of Streptomyces sp. SID13666. Classification (NCBI taxonomy): domain Bacteria; kingdom Bacillati; phylum Actinomycetota; class Actinomycetes; order Kitasatosporales; family Streptomycetaceae; genus Streptomyces; species Streptomyces sp. SID13666. Next base: position 60,686 of record NZ_JAAGLX010000030.1, read on the forward strand.
GAACCGCCGGAGCAACGACATTCAGCCCTCGCTTGAGCAACTCGGGAATGACGGCGGAATAGCTGGACGCGTCCGCGAACGCACCATGCACCAGAACAACGGTCGGCTTCTCTGAACGCGACATGATCGGGCTCGTTCCTCCTGCTAGTCAGTGCGATCGGTCGTCTACGGGGACTCGGGACGGACCGGTGGGTCTGACGACTTCCGGATCTCGCGTCGGTGAGTCCGGAAGCAGCCCCGGTCCCCGTAACAGGGCAAACCGATCGGTTGGCATGTGCCCCGACCCTCGGCTAAAGCCGCGGGTACGGAAGTGAAGGTATTGCTCGCACAAGAGGGTGACTTATCTCTGTGTGCCCTGACCTTGGTCCCTGAGCGCATTAACTGCCACCGTCGGATCAGCTGGGCATGCTCGGAGGGCAAAGCCCCTTCACGCGATCGAGCACTCGTCCCGAGTCAGCGGGAAGGGCTCCGAGGTACTACGGTCACCCGCGATTTCGCGAACCGGATGAAGCCGTCGTCGATTCCCACGTTGCTCGGCTTTCCTGCCAGGAAGCCCGCAGCCGCGCCCTTGTTCCGACCCGAGCGGGTATCCGTCGCCGCCGGTCACCCGAACCGGGTTCGCGGCGGTGTCCCGCCGGCTGCAAGAGCCTCGAGGCCAGCGTGAGCCTCTTCCACCATGGCCGGCGGGATCCGACTCTCCAGCGATGACCGGTCCGCCACCTCGCCCGGCCCCGTCGCAGCAGAAGCCTGGGACGAGATCACCGAATCGAGCATCGGGTCCCCGTCGGGAAACGTCCGAGTGGACTCGTTGGAACAGCAGGGCCTGGGGCGTGGCTCTGGGTCCACCTCGGATCTCCTGCCGGAGACCTTCGCGGTGGCAAAGGCCTTCGCTTTGGCCACCGTTAAGAAGAGGCCCCTGGAGGGGGCTAGGCGGTACTCAGGGTGTTCAGCACGCACCCTCGGGTCTGCGCGGCCGCGGTGCAACCGCTACCCGAACGCGGGGTTCGACGGGCTCTGGCCTGGTACATGACCCGGTACGTCTCCCGTCCGCTGGCCACTCTCGAGAACGCCGCACGGTCCCCGCGGGCAGCTGCCCCGACAAGGCCATGGACGCCGCTTTGACGGCGGCTCACCGCACGACTGAACATGTGCCCGGGCGATGTCACGGTCCTCGATCCTGCTCTGGACGACGTGCCCGGCCTGCGCCGTCGCCTACTCGCAAGCTGCGCTCCTGCGTCAGCGCCCAGCTCCGACGGCACAGCCGGAGGCCCACAAACACCGCGCCTGGACGTACAGGCTCTGTCCTGGTCGGTCGTGTGGTGCGGACGGATCAGCCGGAGGCACCGTTTCTCCTCCTGGACGTGGTCGGTCAGCCGGTCGGTCCGGTCTCGGAGTGGACGACGGATCTGATAGTCGGCGACGCCAGCGTGAACACCTGCCGGGCGTACTGCTACGGGCTTTTGACCTGGTTCAGGGTGCTGTGGACCACCGACGCAGCCGTGGGCAACCGCGTCTACCTGCTGCTGGCGGACCGAGCGGGCGGCCGGGCGGCTCCAGCGGCGTGAGGAGCTGCCCGGCTTCCGGATGCTGGCCGGTAAATCGGGTTGGTCTGGGATGGCGGGGCTCGTACGGTCTTGGGTGTGATGAACATGGACGGTGAGCCGGGCGCGCGGTTTCTGGAGGCGACGGCTGAGGTCGAGTCGCTGGTGTGGGACGGTGACGAGCTGCTCGATGTGGTGGGTGGCGGGCGTCGGTGGGGGGCCGACGGTGTGGAGCGTCCCTCCTCATTCATCCATGACTTCCCGTTCGACCGGGGTCTCGTCTCCCCGTCGGGCCGCTTCACCGTCGTCTACGCAGAGCGCGGCATCGAGGCGCTGGTGCTCGAAGGCGATCAGCTGATCCGCGAGCTGGAGCGCGATGACGATAACGCCGGGGAATTCGACTATCCCGTGGCGGTCGGGGTGTTGCGGGACGGCCGCGAGGTCCTGGTGCACTGTCCGGAGCAGTACGGCGTCCTGGAGATCGAGGACCTGGAGACGGGCGAACGGCTCACCCGCGGTGAGCGCCACCCCCGGGACGTCTTCCACTCCCGGTTGGCGGTGAGTCCGGATGGGAGGCACCTGCTGTCGGCCGGCTGGTTGTGGCATCCGTACGGGATTGTCGAAGTGTTCGACCTGGACGACGCGCTGACGGACTCCGCCGTGCTCGACGGCCGCGGCGTGCTGCCCGCCGACGGGGGCATCGAGGACGAGGTGGTCTCCGCCTGTTGGCTCGACGGGGACCGGCTGGCCATCGCGACAGCGGTGTTCGGGGCCTACGACGGCAAGGAACGCCGGCAGTTGGGTGTGTGGTCGCTGGCGGAAGGCTGGTGGCTCGGGCGAAGCGCCGTCGACTTCACCCTCGGCACGCTGATCGCCCGGGGCGACACGGTCGTCGCCCTCCACGGGCACCCACGGCTGGTCGACCTCGCGACGGGCGCCGTGGTGGATGAGTGGCCCGACGTGGAGGTCTCCCAGAGGGAGGGCAGCTACGGAGCCACCCATGTCCCGACGCCCGTCGCGGCCCTGCACTCCGACGGAACGCGCCTGGCCCTCGCGCAGCCGGACGGCATCGCGATCATCGATCTTCCGGCCCGCTGAGCGCATGCACGCGTGAGGTCCCGGTGGAGGGAAATCCACCGGGACCTCTGTACGGCAGGGGTCAGGTGGGCGTTGGGGCTATTCGCCGCCAACTACTCACACCCGTCGATCCTGGCTCGTGGCCGGGTGCCGGACCCTCTCACGCCGTTTCCGCTGGTCATGGCGCATTCTGGGGTTATGGGTCGTGGAGTTGATGCGGCCGACGGCGGTCGCTACGGTGCCGCTGCCCGGGGATATGCCGGGGTCTGCGCAATTCGAACTCAAGTTATGGACAGGGTTTGCGGGTGTCCGTTGTCCGGCGCTGTTTCGCATCGAGGGGTCCGCTGCGAGACGTCACCCTGTTCAGCCGGCTGCGGGTTGGTTTCCTGATCCGAACAGTGGTGCGTCGGCGGGTGAGACGTCGCTCCTGACCCGTAGCCAGCGCACGGGATCTCGCCATTTCCCGGAGGGGTCAAGGGATACGTCGGCAGCAAGCTTGGCCACGAGCTGGGGTTCGACCAGGGCCACGCGCAGTTTCTCCTTGCTGCCCCAGCCGGCGGAGAAGGACCAGCCTGTCCAGGGGTGCTCTGCAGCTGCGGGGGTGAGCTCTTTGGCCAGGGTCTGGCTGGCATGGCGTGACAGGACGGTGCTGCGGCCGACGAAACGGAGTTGACCGTCGACGTCACGCCTTCCCAGCAGCACGGTCGTGGGTGCGGACAGCGAGCCGGAGACTCCGCCGATCAGGGCTTCTGTGGTGGCTCGGGACCACTGGTGGAGTGTCGGTATTCGAGGGTTGCAGCATTCGCACCCCTGCCTAGAGCTGATCCAACTCTCAGCCCTCGACGCCTATTAGGCCTACAGCTCTCACCACAGCGGGTGCTGTCTGCGCGAAGACGCCGGATCAAGAAGGAAGGACCGACCTCTTGCGGTGAACCAGCGCTGGCGCCCCCGCTCCGGCGCGGGCCCTCGTCCTCTGCCACCGCGCTGTACGGACCTTCCCAGCACACCATCCCGCACGACAGAAGGCTCACCCGGCGTTACGAGGTTCACGACGCCGGTACGGCATCGATCGGCTGCTTCACCCGGAGGAGGTCGAGCTGGCGCCGTTCGCCGACGATCCAGCCGTCGGCCACGTAGGAGAGGTTCACGGCCCGCACCGAACCGTGCGGCCGAAGTGTCACCTTGCGACCACTGCGTGACCGCTGTCCACCGGGCGATCTGCCGGAGTCCAGGGAATGCTTGGAGAGCTTCACCGCGAGCGATCAGCCGCCGCCACGCCATGTGAAAACCCCCGAACCGCACCGGAAGGAATCTCACGCCATGACCGCTACCGCTCCCAAGGCTCCGACTGCACCAGGGGTGCGGTCCTGGTGGGGAATCCCGTACGCCACCGCCGATCGGTACCGCCGCCCCGTGGTCGCGGACTTCGATCCGAGTCTCCCGTACGACCGGAAGGGCGTCGTCGCGATCCAGCCCGACAGCGGGGATTGGCTCGAAGCGGACAGCGGGATGGGCGAGGACTGCCTGAACCTGAACGTGTGGACCCCCGAGCAGCCGGTCGCCAAGGCGCTCCCGGTGACCGTGTACATCCACGGCGGCGGATTCGAGTACGGCGCGAACACCCAGATCACCTCCAACGCCTCCGGTCTCGCCGCGACGGGGCGCGTGGTGGGCGTGTCCGTCAACTACCGGCTCGGCGCCCTGGGCCCGCTCTCGCTCTCGCAATACGGCGGGAAGCTCGCCGAGGCCACCAACCTCTTCCTCCAGGACATCATCGCCGCGCTCACCTGGGTCCAGCGGAACATCGCCCACTTCGGCGGCGACCCCGACCAGGTCACCGTCTACGGCCACAGCGGCGGCGCCTACTCCTCCCTCGGACTGCTCGGCGCCTCCTCTGCCGACGGCCTGTACCGGCGCCTGGCCGGGTTCTCCGGCGGGCCCGCCCGCAGCATCCCGGCCTGGTGGGCCGAGGAACTCGCCCACCTGTTCGTCACCGAACTCGGCGTCGCGGACAACCCGGAGAAGCTGCTGGACCTCGACCCGCTCTCCCTGCGGGACGCCCTGCGCAAGGTCGCCCCGACGGACCTCGGAGTCCGCGGCGGGGTGGACAACAAGGCCACCGGCGTCGTCCTGGACACCGGACAGCCCGGTGCGGTGGTGCACGCCCACCCCATGGACGTCCTCGCCTCGGGCGCGCACCGCGACGTCGACATCCTGCTGAGCATGGCCAGCGACGACATGGGCTGGTGGGTGGCGAACGACCTCGACCGGTTCGACCCGGGCACCGTCGACCGCGTCGTCGACGAGGTCGCGGGGTGGCGCATCTCCCGCTCCCGCGCGCAGAAGATCGTCGAAACCTACGACCAGGGCGGCCGTACCCCGGCCGAGGTCCGCGCCGCGGTCATGGCGGACTACCTCTTCGCGATCCCCGCAGCCCGCGGGGCCCTGGCCCACGCCGCCGCCGGCGGCAACGCCCACCTTCTCCTGATCGGCCCCGTCGAGGGCGCGCCCGCCGTGCACGGCACCGAGATGTACGCGCTGGTCGGCCAGGAAAAGCCGGGCCGCAGCGCGGAGCAGGCCGAGCGGGACACCCGTATCCGCGACATCGTGCTCGACTTTGCCACCGGCGAGCACTCCCGTCTGTGGCCCGCGGTCACGGACAAGCCCACCTCGGAAACCGTCGGCAACTCTCCCTTCGAGGGCACCGCCCACTACCAGCAGGTCCTCGACCTGTGGGAAGGCATCGACCGCCCCTGACGGCCGGCGGGCGATACGGACGACGCAGGGGACAACACGGAGTGAGGTACTCGACATGAGCCAACCGACAGCAGCCGGCGACGCCGCACCGGCGACGATGAGGGCCGTCGTCGTCACCCGGCCCGGCGGCCTGGAGGCACTGGAGATCAAGGACGTCCAGGTGCCCGTCCGCAAGCCCGGCTGGGTGCGGATCAAGGTCAAGGCGTTCGGCGTCAACGAATCCGAGGTCACCACCCGCAAGGGAAAGTCGGACGCGGTGGTCACCTACCCGCGTGTTCCCGGCATCGAGGGCGTCGGCGTGGTCGAGGAGGCCGACGAGGACAGCGGTCTGCGGCCGGGACAGCAGGTGGCCACGATGATGGGCGACATGGGCCGCAGTTACGACGGTGCGTACGCCCAGTACGTGACCGTCCCCGCGGCGCAGGTCATCCCGTTCGAGACCAGCCTGCCGTGGGAGGTCGTCGGTGCGCTGCCGGAGATGTTCCAGACTGCCTACGGATCGCTGACCCGCGGCCTGGGCCTCAAGGCCGGGCAGACGCTGCTGATCCGCGGCGGCACCTCCACGGTCGGGCTGAGCGCGGCCACGATCGCGAAGGACCTCGGAGCGACCGTGCTGTCCACCACCCGCACCCCGGCGAGGTCTGGGGAACTGCGGGCCGCGGGCGTCGACCACGCACTCGTCGACAATGGCACCCTCGCCGACCAGGTGCGCGAGCTGATCCCAGGCGGCGTCGACGCCGCCCTGGAACTGGTCGGCTGCTCGGTCCTCCCCGATACCCTCAACGCCGTCCGCCGCCACGGCACGGTCTGCTTCACCGGAGCCCTGGCGGGCCAGTGGACGATCCCCGACTTCAGCCCGTTCATGATCCCGGGCGGGGTGCGGCTGACGTCCTACGGCGGTGAGGCCGCCGACCTCCCGGCCAACGTCTTCGCTCACCAGCTGCAGGCCATCGCCGCCGGACGTCTCAACGTGCCGGTCGCGAAGGTCTACCACGGCCTGGAACAGGTCCGCGACGCCCAGGCCGACCTCGAATCCGGCGCCACGCCGGGCAAGCACGTCGTCGTTCTGGACGACTGAGACCTGATCGCGGGACTCGACAAGGTCATCGCACACACCGTGCGCAGTGGGTGCCTCAGCCCGGCGGTGAGCGTCGGTGGTGCCCGTTCCAGCACAACCCGCTCGCACCGGACTGCGCCGAGACGCTGAAGAATCTGGGCGTCGGCTTTCACCAGCAGTTCCCGGACGCCGAGTACGACGTCAAAGGGTGATCTCCGAGGGCGAGCTGGTGCTGGTCCACTCGAACATAGTGACGACGCCGGGCGCGCGGGGCACGGCGGTGTTCGACATCTTCCGCTTCCAGGACGGGAAGATCGCCGAGCACTAGGACGTGAGCCAGAACCTGCCGGAGACCTCCGCGAACGGCAACACCATGTTCTAGTACGTTCTAGTACGGCAGCCGCCGTTTGAGATCTTGGTTCAGGCCCGGGGGTAGCAGAGCGGCCACCGCGTGATGTTTGCCTGGCTCAGGAGCGCTGATTCGTCAGCAGGATGTGCCCATGGGTGAGCGGCAAGGGCGGCCGACGCCGTTCGGGGGACCTCAGCGCGCTCGAGGGAAAAGCCGCTCGACAGCGGTCACCACCGCGGCGCGGCGGGCGGCAGTGGTGGGGTCCACGGCGTGTGCGGCGGCGGCCTCGCTGAGTTCGGGTTGTGATGCCCAGGTCATGGCGATCTGGTTGACCAGGGCGAGGACGTCGGCCGGGTCCCAGGCGGGGTCGAGCTGTCCTGCCCGCTGCACCTGTCGGAGTTGGTCGATTTTGCGGGCGATCACTGCCTGGTCGGGATCGTCGGCAACGGCTGTGGTGCCCGGCAGTTCGAGGCGGCCCCAGGTGATCAGGCGGTGGTGGTCTGGACGGGCGACAAAGTAGTCGAACAGGCGGCCCGCGTAGCCGGGGAGGTCGGACGGGTCTATCTGGGTGGCCTCGGCGATGACGACGTACTCCCGTGCGGCGACGTCGGCATAGAGCGCGTCTTTGCTGCGGAAGTAGGCGTAGACGCGTTCTTTGCTGGTCTTGGCGAGTTTGGCGATGCGGTCCACGCGGGCGCCGGCGATGCCGTGGCGGGCGAACTCCTCCATGGCAGCGGTAAGAATGCGCTCGCGCGTGGTATCGCCGGCGGCGGCTGCGGGCGCTGCGGTCTGGCCGGAGTCGCGGGACTGGGACATGGCCCCAGGATAGAGCACCAAACCGTTTGGTTTGGCATCCGGGTGATCGGCACGTAGAGTCAAACGGAACAGTTCGGTTTGACCTCTGCGGGTGAAGCCGGCGAACTACTCAGGGAGTGAACTCATGCAGCACCGCAATCTGGGCTCTCAGGATCTGCGCGTCTCGGCGCTCGGCCTGGGGACCATGGGCATGTCCATGGCCTACGGAGCCTCGAACGACGACGAGGGCATCGCGACCATCCGCCGCGCCCACGAACTCGGGATCGACTTCTTCGACACCGCCGAGCTGTACGGCGCCGGTACCGGCAGCAACGAGATGCTCCTGGGCGAGGCGGTCAAGGACTTCCGCGAGGAGGTGGTCCTTGCCACCAAGTTCGGCTTCGACATGACCGCCCCGGCGATCAGCCCCGCCTTCGACAGCCGCCCGGAAAACATCCGCAAGGTCGCCGAGAACAGCCTGCGCTACCTGCGGAGCGACCACATCGACCTCTTCTACCAGCACATCTCCGACCCCGACATTCCGGTCGAGGAGGTCGCCGGCGTGGTCGGCGAACTGATCGCCGAAGGCAAGGTGAAGTACTTCGGCCTGAGCAACGTCGGCCCCCAGTACATCCGCCGCGCCCACGCCGTCACCCCGGTCTCCGTGCTCCAGTACGAGTACTCGCTCTTCGAGCGGGAGGTGGAGGAGGAGATCCTTCCCGTTCTGCGGGAACTCGGCATCGGCCTGGTGCCCTACTCCCCGCTCGGCCGCGGCTTCCTCACCGGCCAGGTCAAGCCCGCCAGCGAGTACGCCGCGGACGACATGCGCAGCTGGGACGAACGTTGGCAGGGCGAGAACTACACCTACAACCTGCACGCCACCGAACAGCTCAAGAATCTGGCCGACACCAAAGGCATCACCACCGCCCAACTCGCACTGGCCTGGCTGCTCGCCCAGGGCGAGGACATCGCGCCCATTCCCGGCACCCGCAGCACCAAGCGCATCGAGGAGAACGCCGGCGCCACCGACGTCCAGCTCTCCGCTACCGATCTGGCCCGCATCACGGAGATCCTTCCCCACGGCTCGGCGGGCAGCCGCCTCCCGGCCGCGGTGCTGTCCAGCTTCACCACAGACTGACCGTGTCGGCACCCGCGCGTGCGAGGCTGGGCCTGTCGGCCAAAGGCGGCACGCGGGGGCTCGGGATCGTCAACCAGGGGGAGGAGGGGAGAGGGGCGTGGTCTCCTCGGCCGCGAAGGTGGCCGGGGTGAGACCGGTGCGGTCGCGGAAGAAGCGGCCGAAGTTCGCGGGGTCGGTGAAGCCGAGGTGGCCGGCCACAGACCGGGCATCCCATTGGGCGCTTCCCAGCAGGCGCCGGGCTTCGAGCAGGCGCCGCTCGTCGATGAGCTCACGCACTCCCTTGCCGGTGGTTTCCCGGGCGGCGCGGCTGAGGGTGCGGACCGAGCAGCCGAGCAACTCTGCGTAATCCGCGGCCCGGTGCAGTTCGCGGAAGTGCAGCTCCAGAGCGTCCGCGAACCGTCCGTAGGCGTCACCACGTTTTCTGCCGGCACTCGTGTCGGCGGGGGTGATCCCGGGGGCGTTCGTGAGGCGCAGCAGCAGCGATTCGAGCAGGCTGCGCCGCAGGGCGTGGTGGACGTCGAGGGGTCGGCGCCCCAGTGCGCGGTGTTCGTCCAGAAGCTGCAGTGCCGTCTCCTGGAGCCAGGCGGCGTCGTCGGGGTGCGGGCTCAGCACGGCAGGAGCCTCGTGTGCGGTGAGCGGGGCCAGCAGGCGGGCGATGTCGGGCCGCAGTACCTCCGGTTCGAACAGGATGAACGGGCCGCGGGCTGCGCCGGGCGGGTGCCAGCACTGCGTGTGCCCGGGGCGCACCCACAGCCACTGGCCGGGGGCGACGGTCCGGGTGACGCGGTCGACGTCGTGCGACAGCTCGCCCTCGGTGACCGCGATGAGGTAGTGGAAGGTGGCCCGGCCCGGGACCGGCGGGTTCCACGGCCAGTCGGCGTGCTGGGCGAAGAAGTCCTCGACAGTGGTCACCTCGAGGCCGAAGGGGGTGCCGACCGGGGGCTGGAAGTCGTACAGCCGCACGCTGTCTTGTTCGGGCTGTCGTCCACTGACCATCATGTGTCCGCAGCCTACCGTCCGATTTACCGGTTTTCGGGTGAGGATGGTGGGAGTCGCCGCGCAGGTGCGCACAGTCCGCCGCCACCGGGCGCCTCTGCCGGTATCCCCCATCCCGCGAGGAGTACGAAGTCATGAACGGAAAGACCCTGCACAAGACCGCCGCCGACTGCGCCGAGGAACTCCCCGGAGCGGATCTCGACCACCCCTTCGGCGACGACTGGAAGGTCTTCAAGGTCCGTGGCAAGGTCTTCATGCTGATGACCGAGGTTCCTGGCCGTCCCGTCGTGATCCTCAAGTCGGATCCCGGCGAAGCCTGCGCGCTGCGGGACGAGAACAACCACATCACCCCCGGCTACCACATGAACAAGAAGCACTGGATCACCCTGGAGGGCGGCGACACCGTCGACAAGGGCCTCGTCCGTGAACTCGTCACCGAGTCCTACCTGCTCGTCGTCGCCCACCTGCCCCAGGCCGAACAGCCCGTCGACCCCCACACCTACGGCAGCCGCGCCAAGGCGGCCCGGTGACCGCAGCCGGAGACCGGTTGCAGGACACGGCGCGCGAGGCGGCCCTCGCCCTGCCGGGCGTCAGCCACGGCCGCCCGTTCGTCGACAAGCTCGACGTGTACAAGGTCGCGGGCAAAGTGTTTCTGATTGTCACCGACGACCCGGACGAACAGATCATCACGGTCAAGTGCGACCCCGAACACGCCCGCGCGCAAGGACGCGGCTACCCCTCGATCACCCCGGGCCGCTACCTCGACAAACGGCACTGGATCTCCCTCGGGACGGGTCCCGGCATCACCGAGCGACTGGTCACCGACGCGGTCGAAAACTCCTACGACCTGGTCGCCGAGCGGCTGCCGCAACGCGACCGCCCCGGTGCCCGATGAGTGCCGCGAGCTTCCCCCCGAGCGGCTGAGCCCCCGCCTGTCAGTGTCCCGTGGTGGGCTCGTCACATCCGCAGACGCCCGCCCCCCGCCACCCGAGAGACCGATGGAACCGACCGAAGCGACTCTGCCGCTCTTCGGCGAGGAGCCCGCCCGGCCCCTCGTCGACCGCCTGCGCCCCACGCGGCTGGACGACGTCGTGGGGCAGGACGGAGGCCACTGCGCCGAAGGAGTCCGACGGTGCCCGCTGAAGGCGCCATCGTGCGCGTCGAGCCAATGACCGCAGAGCATGCCGGGCACGTTCTGGCGATCTATCAGGCGGGCATCGACGAGGGCAACGCCACCTTCGAGACGCACGCGCCCACCTGGGAGGCTTTCGACACCGGCCGCTTGGCGGATCACCGCTTCGTCGCACGGGAATCGGCCGACGACCGGATCCTGGGCTGGATAGCTGCCAGCTGCGTCTCCGATCGCTGCGCGTATGCCGGTGTCGTCGAGCACCCCGTCTACGTACACCCCGATCCCCGCGGGCGCGGCGTGGCCCGCACCCTGCTGGACACACTGATCGCTTCCACGGAGGCGGCCGGTATCTGGACGATCCAATCGGGGATCTTCCCTGAGAACACCGCCAGCATCGCCCTGCGCCTGCGGCCGGATTCCGCACGATCGGCACCCGCGAGCGCATCGGGCAGCACGGCGGACTCTGGCGCGATGTTCTCCTGCTGGAGCGTCGCAGCCCGCGGCTGTGAAAGGCCGCCCTGCGCACGGTCACAGCGGCACACCGGTCGAACCGCTGCGGCCACGGCGAGGCAGCGCCGTGACCGTGGCATTGTTGCGCAGGGCGTCGTTCTCCAGAGCGAGCTGGCGGATGGCTTCCTCGTAGAGCTGGAGTGTTTTGCGCAGGTCGGCGTTCTCCTGGCGCAGACGGCGCAGGTTGTCGGCCGACCCTCCCGCCGGCGCCGACACGTCGGTCGTTGCCGCGCGGTCAGCGATGCGGGGCTGGAAGTAGTCGGTGACCAGGTGCTGGAAGTGGCGGTAGAAGGTGGCGTGGGTGAGGCCCAGGCGCCGTTCCACGGCTGCGATGGTGGGCCGGGTGCCGGACGCGGCGGCTTCGCTGAGGACGGTGTCCATCGCGGCGCGCACAGTGTCGGCGGTGGGAACCGGGCGTTTCATGCCGGCTCCGGGCGGTGGCGGGTGAGGAAGTCGGCAGTGGTCTGGCGTTGCTGGTCCAGGCGGTGGCGTACGTAGGGCGCCAGGTGGTCGCCGTCGTTGAGGGTGCTGTGCAGATCGGTGAGCTGGTCGGCCAGCGCGTCTCGGTTGGCTTCGGTCAGGGCGGTGTTACGGCAGGCCAGGGGCTGGCAGCCGCCCAGCACCGGTTCACCGGCGTCGGCGCCCTCCCGCCGGCACAGCGCCCGATCGGGGTTGTAGACGCAAGTCACGAAGGCGCCCGGGTAGATGCGCGGGTCGTGACGGGCCATGATGCGGCGCAGTCGGGCCTCGTCGACAACGACCTGGCCGGGGAAGTCCACGTGTGGAGCGTAGGCGGCGAGGCGTTGTTCAGCTTCCGTGGCAGCGGGGCCTGTCAGCCGCGGCCGGTCGCTGTCGGCGCTCAGGTCGGCGAGGAACTGGCCGCGGGTCAGCGCCTGCTCGGCTTGGACTTCGTCGCGGAATCCGGAGTCGCTGGTACCTGCATATCCTTCGAACATTTGGATGCATTGGTGCCGGTATTGGAGGGCTCCTGCGATGGTGCCGCCGGGGCGGCGGGCGATGAACCAGGCAAGGGTGCGGCGGAATTGGCGGTTGGTCAGGTGCGGCTGGCGGCCGCGGACCTGGGGGATGGCGTCGGCGCGGTCGTTCCTCGTGCAGTACTGGTTGATCCACGTCATCAGGGCGGACAGGCCGCTGGCAGTGCTGTTGCTGCCAGGAACCTCCCCAGCCACCGTCGCGGCCCGGCGGGAGCTCCGCGGCAGGGCGAACAGATAGGGCTGGTCGTCGGGCTGGAGGCGTTCGAGGACAGCGACGGCCCGTGCGACGGGCGCTGTGACGATCCAGGTTGCCGGCACACCGCGCGGGTCGTTCTCCCCTTTGAACGCCAAGCTCTGCACGTGGTGGCGGTAGATGCGGCCCTGCGGGTCCCGCAGGACACGGACACACCCGCGCTGCAGGTGTTTGATCTCCGAGTCGCGCATGCCGGAGAGGTAGCCGATCGTGACCCAGCACGATGCCTGGAGCAGCCGCTCATAGGGGGCGACGTCGTAGTAGGAGATCGCGCCGTGCCAAGGCTGTCCGTCGAGTGTCCCGCGCTCGCGGTGATCGAGGTAGCTACCGGTATCCAGGCCCAGCGTGCGGGCCGCCTCATGGATCAAGGTGGCAGCGGCTTTGGTCTCCAGTCGCTTGCCGCGGTGGCCGATGAGGCGGGCCAGGTAACCGACGCAGGGCTTGATCCCGTGCTTTCCGCGCAGCCGGGCGGGTGGGATCGGCAGGGGCTGGTTGCGGGCGTGAAAACCCGCCAGCAAGCGCTGCAGCGATGCGAGCGGGTCCGGCCCGTCGGGCGGCCGGGCGTCGAGGGCGTCGCGCTCGCGGCAGGCGGCCAAGACATCGTCGGCGAAGTCGTCCACCCAGCGCAGCGCCCACGTCAGCAAAGGCGCCATGACGTGTTCGGGGATCCGGTCGGTCCGGTTCTCCCCGCGGCCCCGGTGCTGGGCACGGCTCCACGCCTGCCAGGCGGGTACCCGCAGCGGGTCCACCGTGAGGTGGTCGTGTAGGCGGGTGCGGTAGGCCCACAGCATCCGCACGCACCGGCGGTGGGTGTTCGTGCCGGCCAGCTGCAACCGCAGAGCCACCACATCCTCGTGATACGCGGTGAGGTCCTGCGGGTCGACCTCGGCCAGGGCCATATCGCGGGCGTTGACCCACAACAGGAAGCGGCGGACGGAGCTGAAGTACGTACGGATGCTCGTGATGGAGATCGGCGTCTCGCCGGGCGGGGTGTCCTGGGTCAGCAGGGCGAAGCACAACTGCTTGGCCACCAGCACCCGGGAAGTAGGGAGGGTGGTGAAGTCCAGTGCAAGAGAGTGGCGGTCCGCCCGCAGCAGTGCCGGCGTCAAACGCCAGACGTCGTCCTCGAAGACCGCTGTCTCCTCCAGGCGCATGCCCTCCTGCAGCGGCCGCCCTGCCAGGACGTAGCGTCCGACGGGCTGCTCGTGCGGGGCGAGGTGTGCAGCGGTGTTCATGGCGCCTCCTGCGGGCCGTCGAGCAGATGAAGAGCCAGGGTGGGCGGCTGGGTGCGGGCCGCGGCAGCCCGCTGAGCTGCCGTGAACCGCGGCAGGATTCCGGCGGTGATGATCTGCCACGTGGCCCCGTGGCGGCTGGCCCACTGGCCGGCGTCCCGCTGCTCCAGATCGGCCCGCAGCGCTTCGACCAGGGCCAGCAGCATCGGTAGGTGCCGCTCCAGCACCAGCGCGTTGGGGCAGCGCAGGCAGGTCAAGAACGACTCCCGGCATGGTCCGCCGTGGCCGGGGTGGTGCGCGATGTCCAGACACGAGCTGGCGAGGGTGTCCAGCGCCCCTGCCTCGGCCTGCCGCCACAGCGCAGCGTCCACTGCCTGTTCTTGCCCGCCGCCCAACCGCAGCGCGGTACCGGCGTGGCGTTCGGCGTCGGTGATCGCCTCGGTAAGGACCTGGGCGGCCCACTCAGTGACGAAGGGATCGCCCCGCAAGTAGTGCGTGAACGACGTCTCGGCGGTATTGGTCAGCCGTGCAGAAGGCAGATGACCGCCCACCTCCTTGGCCGCGCGGACCTCCACCGTCTTCTTCATCCGGGTCAGCCGCATCTGCAACGGCTTGCCGTCGTCATCGAGCAGCCCATGGCGCGCCGCCCACGCGCCCAAGCGGAGCTTGCGGGCCAGCTCAGCGTCGAACGGGCCGACGTGCCCGACAGTGCCGGCGTTGCGGGCACCACCGCGCCCATTGCCCGCCCAAATCGACCACAGACACGAGGTGCCCGACCACGTACGACTGCGCGCCATCAGCTGGTGCAGCAACAGGTAGAAGCTGCCCGCGCTCTTCAGCTGGCGTGCCGGATCGGGATCGACACTCCAGTGCACCGTGGTGCGCGCGTTGGCCTTGCCGCGGCGGCGCTTGGTCAGCGTCACCGCCACCGCCCGCCCCTCCACGACCCGGTGCTCGGCCGGCAGCTCCTTCAGCGTCCCGGGTTGCGGCCGGTCATCCCCGCCGCGTAGATCATCAACGGGGCGAGGTCGTCATCCACGACGAACAACTGCCGGGCCTGCTCGTCGTTGGCCGCCGCGTACGCCCCGATGACCAGCCCCCGATAGTCCACCTGGACCCGCCCCTGCAGGGCCATCGCGGCCAAGAGCGCCCCGCGTTCACGCGCAGGGGCCGCCAGCGAGGATGGATTCTCGCGGTACCGCTCCAGCAGAAGCTCTGCGGCCGCGAGGCGGTCGCGGATGGCGACCACGTCGGACCGTGCGGCGGCCATGACTGCGCTGAACTCGCGGTCGGAGTATCCGGGCAGGCCAGGCTGCTGTACGTTGACGCCGTGCCCGCGCTGGCAGAGATAGCCGCGCAGAGTTCCTTCCAGCCGCTCCTGGTCGGGCAGGTCGCGCAGCAGCAGCATCAGTTCCTGTACGTGCTTCAGCGCGGTCTTCTCCGCACAGGTCTCCAGCCGGGACATCCGATACCGCTCCACGTGCCGCACCCGCAGGTCTTCCACCCGCTGCGGCGGATCGGCGAGGTGAGCCAGCACGGTGAAGAAGCGACGGATCGACTGCCACTGCCCCATCGCGGCACGCTGTGTGCGTCGGCCCCCGTCCGGGCCGATCCGTGCCGCCAGGGCGCGGGCGAAGTCCTCGTGCAGACCCGCCAGCGGCAGGAGGGCGAAACGGAACACGCTCTCGCGCTGGTCCTCTCCCACGAACCGCACCAGCGGGCTGCCCCCCTCCCGCGGCACGACCAGCAGCGCAGGCGGCTCGTAGTAGCCCGGGGGAATCGGCGCCGACCTTCCGCGCGCCGCCCTGGGCGTCGCGTCGTTCACGCCGTCACCGCCCCGGCCTCCAGCCAGCCCTCCGCACTGCAACCGGACGCCTCCCACGCACCCTCGGGCACCAACTCCAGCCGGGTCCGCATCTCCAGCTCCTGCAACGTGTGCAGGTAGATCGCCGTCGTCGTCGCCGACCGGTGGCCCAACCGGATCCGCACCCAGTTCAACGGATCGCCGAACACACGCTGATACGTCAGCCGCTGCTCCCCGTTCATCTCGCCCAGTACCTGCAGGTGGCCGCGCCACAACAGCTCCAAGGTCGTGACCGCGTAGCTGTGCCGCAGCACGTGCGGGGTCGCCCGTACCGCCACCCCCTGCGCGCGGCACCGCGCATTGGCGTCCGCGAAGACCTGCTTCCAGCCCGACACCGACATCGGCAAGCCCCACTGGTTCAGCCACACCATCGCCGGGCCCACCCGTCCGGCCCCGCCACCAACAGCCGGCGCCGCTCCTCCGCACCCAACCGCGCCACCGGAATCCAGCGGCCTGCGATCCGCACCGACGCACGCGCCGGATCCTCCACCACCAGCGACCGGCGCGACGGAACGTACAGCCCCTGGGCCCGGCCGCGGTCGAGCATCTCCTTGCGGTCCCACTCCATGTAGTCCCACACATCGCGCAGGACCGACACCGGCGCATACACCGCCCGCCCAGAGTTCCCCTTGGAAATCTCGTTCGGCAGCACCGTCCGGGCGTTGACGATCCCCGACCCGGGCGGCGGCAGCTCCGGTAGCTCGAAGACCGTCAGCGCCGACTGCTCCCCCAACCGCAGCCCCGTGCGGACCATGAAATCGGCAAAGGCAGCGTTGCGTGAGGCCCACCTGCCGCGAAACCGTCCCCGCGGCAGCTCCTGCGCGTCGAACCCCCGCAGGCCGGTATCCCGCCACCGCCGGTAGGACAACGGCGGCAGCCACTTCACATCCCGTCGCGGTCCCACCCGCGACGCCTCCGCCGGCGCCTGCTTCGCTGCCACACCACCGAACCATGGCGCCCAGGCCGCGACGTCCCGCTGTGTGATGGGGTTCACCCGGACGAGGTCCTGTTCAAACGCCCACAGGTAGAACTGGTTGACCGTAGCGACCTCGCGGTCCCAGGTGCTGTCCTCCACCCGCGGCCTTGCATCGTCGCGCCGGCGCCACCATCCGTATGCCGCCCGATCCTCCGGTGAGGCGTCCCGCCAATCGCATGCGCCACGTGCAGACCATAGAAAGTTGAAGAACGTGCGCAGGTCCCGAGCATGCGCGGCTTGGGTGTTCCACGGCGAGTGCGCCATCCACGCCGAGAAGTACCGGTTCAACGCAACGTCGAAATGCCCTCTCGGACCGATCAAGAACGGCTGCCCTTCAGGCACCCGGCCTTCATCCAGTTGCACATCCAGCCGGGCAAACACCTCAGCGAACTCACGCATCAGCGGCGTGACCTCGCGTGGCCAGGCCATCTCCCGACGGGTGAAGTGCACCCGCCATCTCGTGCTCGACATGACGCTGGACACTATCTGCGGACATTTCACAAGCGCATAAGCCAAGCTCGATGGGTACAGGGTGGCGGCGATCGTCGATGACGGGGGCGCCGTCCGGCTGCAATCGCGCGCCGGTCGGGACATGACCAGCAGGTTTCCGCAGATGGCTGCGGCACTCGCGCGGCTGGGGCCCGGTGCGATCGTGGACGGCGAGTTGGTCGCGTCGGCCGAAGGGCGGATGAATTTCGGCGCTCTCCAGCGATTCCAACCCGGCCGACCGCCCCCGGTCGGAGTCAGCCTGTCGTACGTCGCCTTTGACGTGCTGCGGGTGCGGGGTGAGGACGTACGGGGCCGGCCGCTGCGCGAGAGGGTCTCCGCCGGCCTGTTGGATGGCCTCGGCCCGCAGATTCAGCCGGTGCTCAGCACGCCGGATCGGCCAACCGCTCTGGCGTGGATGACGGGCCTGGTCGCGCATGGTGGAAGGTCTCGTAATCAAAGGGTTGGGCACAACCTATAACGCGCAGAACCGGACCGCGTGGCTGAAGTACCGAAGGTCGGAGACGATCGACGCCCGGGTGATCGGCGTCGTGGGATCGGTGCGGCGGCCGGTCGCGGTGGTGGTGGAAATGGACGGGGCAGCCGGTGGTGACGACACCGCGACTGGACGGGGCGCAGGCCGCCGCCGACGCGGCTGCCATCCATGGTCGGGTGGGCAAGCCGGAGTTCGTGGCTGCCCTCGACCTCACGGTGATCCCGGTCGGTGAGGGTCCGGTCGCGGAGGTGCGTGCCGGCCTCGGGCGGCACGCGACGCGAAGATTCGTGCGGCTGCGCAGCGGCGACTGAGGCCGCCGGAGATGACCTGCGAGCGTTTGCAGAGGCCAGCGGACTGCACCGGTGTGACTGAGCGCTTCAGTTGGCCCCATCGGCCATGTAGAGCGCTCAGCTCGCGAGGCTCTGCCCAGGGAGCGTCCAGCAGCGCATCCGTATCCGGAAGGAGGATCTTTGCGGAGACTGCGGCCTGGGAGGGCGTACATGGGCTGACCTGCGACGGCTCGGGGCCAGGTGGACCGGACCGTCCTGACGTTGGCCGTTCGCCCCAATGAGGTCTTACTCCGCGCCCGCCGGCGCCGGCCTGGCAACCGTCCAGACCGGCGCTGGCGGGGCGACGTTACGCAGGGACTCCGAGCGGCGGGTGCTCGAGCACGCGGGGCTTGTACTCGACCAGCTGGATGCGGCCGTCGAAGGTGCGGTGCTCGATCATCTCGAGGGCAACGTCCGGATAGCCGTCGTAGATGCGTTCTTCGCCCGTGGCCCCGGTGATCACCGGGAAGATCACGACCCGGAAGCGGTCGACGAGTCCGGCCCGTAGCAGGGACCGGCACAAGCTGAGGCTGCCGATCGTGCTGAGAAGTCCCGAGGCACTCGACTTCATGACGCGGACCGCCTCGACGGCGTCGTCGCGGACGAGCGTGGAGTTGGCCCACGTCAGTGGCTCCTCGAGCGAGGAGGAGAACACCAGCTTGGACGCTTGCGTGAGCTCGTCGACGGACGCCTCTTCCTCGGGCCTGAACTCGTCTTGGCCATTGGGGACCTCGCCTGCGGCGAAGCCCGACATCAGGCGGTAGGTGTTCGCTCCCATCAGGTAAGTGGCCTCGGGCTGCTCGCCGAGCCAGGCGAGGTACTCCGGACCCTCGAGGCCCCAGAACCCGGGCCACCCCTCTCCCGATGCGTGGCCGTCGAGGGAGGTGATGAAGTCGACGAGAAGCTCCGACATGGCGGTGTCCTTTCCTCGGGTGTCACGAGCTTGGACCGGCCGGGAGCTACAAACTCATCGGCCGCGCTGTGGAGTAACGAGAAACCCATGACGCTGCAGCCGATCAGGTCGGAGGAGCGCCACCCGCGAACGGCCGGGCCAACCGTCGCGCTCAGCCGGGCCAAGTACAACGCTCAGGGGCCAACTGAATCGCTCAGTCACACATGCGGTCCAATGTCACCCTTCCGTGTGCTGCGCCATAATTCGAACACATGCTTGAATCGAGGGGTGATGTACTCCTTCCCCGACGACCTCGTGCAGACCCAGCGCGCGTGGTACGCGGCGTACGGGCAGCTCGCCATCCGCCCGTCGCACAGCACTGCGGCGCAGACCACCGTGCTCCGTCGGCAACTGACCCGGCTCTCGGTCCGGATCTCCACCCACCCGTACTGGGCTGCGCACCCGGGGCGGCCGCCGGCGGCGCGGATGGCGCTGCGCGAGCTGGCCCGCGACCCCGCCCTCACCCACCGGTGAAGGGCTCCCGATCGTGAGCGGGTCCGAGTTCCTGACCGCCCGGCAGGGGCGGATTCTGCGGGTCATCGTCGAGTGGAGGGACCTCTACGGCTATCCGCCGTCCGTCCGTGAGATCAGTGACGCGGCAGGACTGCGCAGCCCCTCCACCGTGGCCCATCACCTGACGGCACTGGAGAGGATCGGTGTCCTCACCCGCGCGCCCGGCCGTGCCACCCGCTATGCGGGCCGGGACGGCGGCGCCGTGCTGTCCCGGACCGTCAGGCGCGTCGAGACGATGTCGGTGCCCGAGCGCGGGACGTCGTGTTCGCGGATCTGGCGCAGGACCTCCTGGACGCTGCGCCGGCCGACCTCGGCGAAGTCCTGGTGCACCGTGGTCAGGGGCGGAATGAAGTGAGCCGCGTCGGGGATGTCGTCGAACCCGACCACGCTGATATCGCCGGGGACAGCCCTGCCTCGTTCGTGGAAGGCGCGCAGCAGGCCGAGGGCCATCTGGTCGTTGGCGGCGAACACCGCGGTGCACTGCGGCTCTTCGGCGAGCGCGAGGCCGGCCGCGTAGCCCGAAGCGGCCGACCAGTCGCCCCGCAGGGGCGGCGGCACCGGCCGGCCGGCGTCCTCCAGGACCGTCCGCCACGCCCGGGCGCGCCGCTCGCTCGCGTACGACGACTCCGGGCCGGTCACGTGCCAGACGGTCGCGTGGCCGAGGTCGAGCAGATGGCTGACGGCACGCCGGGCGCCGCCCGTCTGGTCGGTGTCGACGACGGGGTAGCGGTCTCCGGCGTCTGAGTCCACGACGACCACGGGCACGCCGGGCGGCAGCGCCACGGTGCCGGCGTCGAGCAGGTGGATCTCCATGAACACGATGACGGCGTCGACAGCCAGTTCGCCCATCCGCGTGAAGGCGCCCAGCACGTTGTCCTGGGTCGGGATGTCGACGGGGATCAGAGTGATGGCGTATCCCTCGGCGGCGGCCTGGGTCGCGATCGCCTCCACGGTGTTGCTGTTACCGGTGGTGGACAGGCCGTGGAGGATCACGCCGATGGTGTTGAACTGTCCGTACCGCAGGGCGCGTGCCGCGCTGTTGGGGCGGTAGCCCAGTTCGCGCATGGCTGTGAGTACCTGCTCGCGGGTCGAGCCGATGACGCCGGGGTGGCCGTTGGACACCCGCGACACGGTCTGGGACGACACGCCCGCGCGCTGCGCGACGTCGGCCATGGACACGCGCTGCTTGCGGCGTCCGCCCGGTATGCCCGAGCCGCCGCGCTGCGCGCCGCCGGCAGGAACAGGATCTTGTGCTCCCCGCTCACTCAGGTCCCTCACCCCTTCACTCCTGTCCGTCCGCCCGTCGCCGGCCGGTGCGGCCAGCGGAAACGTAACGTCCGCGAAACCTTGACCGATCGGCGTGACGGGTGCCACGCTACCGCACAAGTTTACGTAAACATCGCGCCGCCCGGCCCGCTCGGCCTCCCTGCACGGATCGGGTCGGCGCCTTGTGTTCGGCACGATGTTTACGTAAACACCCATCGTCCGGACAGGTCGGTGTCCCAGCAGCGAGGAGCAAGGAGCGACATGGTGGCCGCAGTACCAGAGGCGGGGGCGCGACCCGCCGCGAGGCCATCGGCCCCCGAACGGCGGTCGTGGACCGGCTGGCAGTTCGTCGGTCCGTTCATGGCGGTGTTCGCCCTGGTCTTCCTCGCCCCGATCGGATACTCGATCTACCTGAGCCTGTTCCGCACCCGGCTGATCGGCGGAACGAGCTTCGTCGGCGCCGACAACTACACCGAGGCGTTCGGCGACGCGCAGTTCTGGTCGTCCTTCGGCCGGGTGGCGGCCTTCCTGGCCGTGCAGGTGCCGATCATGCTGTTCCTCGCGCTCCTGCTCGCGCTGGCCATCGACAGCGGCCGCCTGTACGGATCGAGCTTCTTCCGGATCGCGGTGTTCCTGCCCTACGCGGTGCCGGCCGTCGTCGCCACACTCATGTGGGGCTTCATGTACGGCACGCGCTTCGGCCTGGTCGGCAATCTCAACGACGCGTTCGGGATCACCCTCCCGGACCCGCTCTCGCCCGACCTGGTCCTCGCGTCCATCGGCAACATCGTGACCTGGCAGTTCGTGGGCTACAACATGCTGATCCTCTACTCGGCGCTGCGGACGGTGAACCCGGCGCTCTACGAGGCCGCGGAGATCGACGGAGCGGGACAGTTGCGGATCATCCGGGCGATCAAGCTCCCGGCGCTGCGCGGCGCCCTCATCATCGCGACGATCTTCTCGATCATCGGCAGCTTCCAGCTGTTCAACGAGCCGAGCATCCTCAAGAACCTGGCGCCGAACGCGATCACGTCCGACTTCACCCCGAACCTGTACGCCTTCTCCCTGTCCTTCGCCGGGCAGCAGTTCAACTACGCGGCGACCATCGCCATCGTCATGGGCGTGATCACGATGATCATCGCCTACGCCGTCCAGCTGCGCGGCATGCGGAAGGAACTCTGACCATGGCGACCACCACTCCCCGCTTGCGGCACGCACCCCGCCCGGCACGGCGCCCCGGTACCCGCTCCGGCCCGCTCACCCTGCGCGCCACCCGCAGCACCTCACGCCACAAGCGGCGCAGCGCCACCCTGACCGCCCTGACGGCGATCATGCTGATCTACACGCTGCTGCCGCTGGCCTGGCTGGCGATCAACGCCACCAAGACGCAGCAGGGGCTGTTCAACTCCTTCGGCCTGTGGCTCGACGGTGACTTCGCCCTGTTCGGCAACATCGCCGACACCTTCACCTACAACGACGGGATCTTCACCCGCTGGCTGCTCAACACCCTGCTGTACGTGGTGGTCGGTGCGGGTGGCGCGACCTTGCTCGCCACGCTCGCCGGGTACGGGCTGGCCAAGTTCGACTTCGTCGGCAAGCGGGCCGTGTTCGCCACCGTCATCGGAGCGGTCGCGGTGCCCGGCACGGCGCTGGCGGTCCCCACGTTCCTGATGTTCTCCGAGCTGGGGCTGACCGACACCCCGTGGGCGATCATCATCCCATCGCTGATCTCGCCGTTCGGCCTGTACCTGATGTGGACCTTCGCCACTGACGCCGTCCCGAAGGAGATCCTCGAGTCGGCCCGGGTCGACGGTGCCGGCGAGTTCCGCGCGTTCTTCTCGATCAGCATGCCGATGCTGGCACCCGGCATGGTCACCGTCCTGCTCTTCAACGTGGTCGCGACCTGGAACAACTACTTCCTGCCGTTGATCATGCTGAAGGACCCCGACTGGTATCCGTTGACCCTCGGCCTCAACAGCTGGAACGCCCAGGCCGCCACCGTCGGTGGGGATGTGGTGTTCAACCTCGTGATCACCGGATCGCTCCTGACCATCGTGCCCCTGATCGCGGCGTTCCTGCTGCTGCAGCGGTACTGGCAGTCGGGCCTGGCCGCCGGAAGCGTCAAGGGCTGACCGGCGCACGGCCCCACTCACCCCCCTCCCCCGCACCCCGATCCACGTCTGAAGACACCCTCATGAAAAGGAACACCCTCATGGCGATAGCCCGCCGTCGCGCCCTCCTGCTGGGCGCGGCCGCCCTGTCGGTCGCTCTCACCGCGACCGCCTGCGGCTCCTCCGACTCCAAGGACTCGGGCGGCGCGCAGCCCGCGTCCGCCGCCGATCTCCAGGCCGCCCTGGACACCGGCGGCAGCATCACGGTGTGGGCCTGGGAGCCGACTCTGCAGAAGGTCGTCACCGACTTCCAGGCCAAGTACCCCAAGGTCACGGTCAAGCTGGTCAACGCCGGCACCAACAAGGACGAGTACACCGCACTGCAGAACGCGGTCAAGGCCGGCAAGGGCGTCCCCGACCTCGCGCAGATCGAGTACTACGCGCTGCCGCAGTTCACGCTCGCCAAGTCCGTCGCCGACCTCACGGCGTTCGGCGCGGACCAGCTCAACTCCACTTTCACCCCTGGCCCGTGGGGCTCCGTCCAGGCCGGCGCCAAGGGCGTGTACGGCCTGCCGATGGACTCCGGCCCGATGGCCCTGTTCTACAACAAGGAGGTCTTCGACAAGTACAAGATCGCGGTGCCGACGACGTGGGACGAGTACCTCGCCGCAGCCAAGAAGCTGCACGCGGCCGACCCCAAGGCGTATCTCGCCAGTGACACCGGCGACGCCGGATTCGCCACCAGCATGATCTGGCAGGCCGGCGGCAAGCCCTACACCGTCGACGGCACCCAGGTCGGCGTGAACTTCGACGAGGCCGGCACAAAGAAGTTCACCGCCGCCTGGCAGCAGCTCGTCAGCGGCAAGCTCCTCTCCCCGGTCACCGCCTGGAGCGACGCCTGGTACCAGGGGCTGGGCGACGGCAGCATCGCCTCGCTCGTCACCGGCGCCTGGATGCCCGGCCCCCTCGAATCCGGTGTCAAGGGCGGCACCGGCAAGTGGCGTGTCGCGCCCATGCCGCAGTGGCAGAGCGGGGCCAAGGTCACCGCCGAGAACGGCGGCAGTTCGCTGGCCCTCACCGAGGCGAGCGCCAACAAGAAACTCGCCTACGCCTTCCTGCAGTACGCCACCGTCGACGCGGGCGCGCAGAGCCGCGTCGACGCAGGCGCGTTCCCCGCCACCACCAAGCAGCTCAACTCCCCCGCCTTCCTGGACAAGCAAGACCCGTACTTCGGCAACCAGAAGATCAACCAGGTACTCGCGCAGTCGGCGACCCAAGTCGCCCCCGGCTGGTCCTACCTGCCCTTCCAGGTCTACGCCAACAGCGTCTTCAACGACACCGTCGGCAAGGCGTACGTCAGCGGCACCACCTTGGACAGCGGGCTGAAGGCCTGGCAGGAGGCCTCCCTCAAGTACGCCAAGGACCAGGGCTTCACCGTCAAGTAGACCCCGGCGCGCGATCATCCGCGCGTGCCCGCCCCGCCGACGTGCACCCGACCGGCGGCGGGGCCCCGCTCCCGCCGGCCCACCGGACCGCGCCCCGGCATCGCCATGCGCTTCCTCCTGCTCGTCGTCGTGCTTGCCCCGAGGTACTGCCTCACAGAAAGGGAAAGCCATGCCCCACCCCTCCCCGTCCCGCACCGTCCACCGCGTCCTGGCCTGTCTGCTGGGCGCCGCTCTGTTCGCACCGCTCACCGCCCTGACCGACGCGTCCCCGGCCACAGCCGACACCCCGCCGTTCGCCGCCGCACAGTTCCAGGGCGTGAACTGGGCCCGCCCGGGCGACAACTACGTCGACGGACCCGTCGTCCTCGAAGGACTGAACGTCACCGACAGCTACGCCACCGTCAAGGCCAAGGCGGACGCCGTCTACAACGGCTTGAAGGCCACCCTCAGCGCCAACACCGTCCGCCTGCCGGTCAACACCAAATCCGTCGGCACCGCCTGGTGGAACGCCTACACCGGCGCCATCGACTCCGCGACCGCCAAGGGCTTCAAGGTCGTCCTGTCCTACTGGGAGGACGGGGCGTCCTCCAACGGCCGGATCGTCGACATGGCCGCCTTCAACACCATGTGGAACACCGTTGTCGCCAAGTACGGCTCCAACGGCCTGGTCTACTTCGAGCCGATGAACGAACCCCACGGCTACGACGCCACCGAGTGGACGAACCTCGCCGCCACCTGGCTCGCCGACCGCCCCTCGGTCCCCCGGGCCCGGATCTTCATCAGCGGTGTCGGCTACAACGGTGACGTCAAGCCCGTGTGCGGCGACAGCCGCCTGGACGGGACCTACCTCTCCTACCACCACTACGCCTTCATGAGCGCCGCCAAGACCTACGACCAATGGGTCGCCCACTTCAAGGACGGCATCGGCTCCTGCGCCTCACGCACCGTCCTGGACGAGTTCGGCGCGCCGATGGACGACGGCCTGAACTACAACACCACCACCAGCACCGACAACTTCATCCGCTACCTGCGTGCCGACACCGACACCGTCCGCGCCCTCGGCGTGGGCGCGGTCTACTGGCCTGCCCTCGGCGGCCCGCACAACGAGCGGCCCACCTACGACTACTACTCCCTGTTCGCCCTTCAGGGCAGCGGCACCAACCTGTCGCTGGGCGTCCGCAACATCAGCGGCATCGACCGGCTCAAGTACGCCTGGGGCCTGGATCCCGGCGCGCACACGGGCGCCCTGCACAGCCTCAGCGGCACCAACCGCTGCCTCGACGTCCCCGGCGCCACCCATACCAACAGCACCCAGGTCATGGCGTGGACCTGCAACGGCGGCGACAACCAGAAGTGGACCAGGACGCCGTCGGGACAGCTCACCGTCTACAACGGCGAGAAGTGCCTGGACGTCGGCGGCCAGGCGACGGCCAACGGCAGCGCGGTCGGCATCTACGACTGCAACGGCGGCGCGAACCAGAAGTGGACGTTCTCCTCGGACGGCACGATCCGCGGCGTCCAGTCGGGCCGCTGCCTCGACCTGGACCAGACCACCGCCAAAGGCCAGCTCTACGACTGCTGGGCGGGCGACAACCAGAAGTGGCAGACCCTCTAGCAGTTCACCGGCCCAGCAGTTCGGCGGCGTAACAGATCGCCGGCGCGTACGGGTACCAGGCCGGCCGCGCGGGAGCCCTCCGCGCGGCTGGCCGGCCCACCCGCCTCTTCGAAGCCGACATCGCCCCACCCCACACTCCCCCTACAGCACAGGAGCACTCGCACATGCCCGTTCTTGACTTCGACGACAACGGGTTTCGGCTCGACGGCGCACCCTTCCAAATCCTGTCCGGAGGACTGCACTACTTCCGCGTCCACCCCGCGCAGTGGGCGGACCGGCTGCACAAGGCCCGCCTGATGGGCCTCAACACCGTCGAGACGTACGTGCCGTGGAACCTGCACGAGCCGCGCCCGGACTCCTTCCGGATGGACGGCGAACTGGACCTGCCGGCCTTCCTCGACCTGGCCGCGGCCGAGGGGCTGCACGTACTGCTCAGGCCGGGCCCGTACATCTGCGCCGAGTGGGAGGGCGGCGGCCTGCCGTCCTGGCTGCTGGCCGAGCAGGACATCGCCCTGCGCAGCCGGGACCCCCGGTTCCTGTCCGCGCTGGACCGCTACCTCGCCCAGCTCCTCACCCCCCTGCAGCCCTACCTCGCCACCCGCGGCGGCCCGGTGCTGGCGGTGCAGGTGGAGAACGAGTACGGGGCCTACGGCGACGACACCGCCTATCTGGAGCACCTAGCCGCCACGCTCCGCCGGTGCGGTGTCGACGTGCCGCTGTTCACCTGTGACCAGCCCGCCGACCTGGAGCGGGGCGCCCTGCCGGGCGTGCTCGCGACAGCCAATTTCGGCAGCCGCTCGGCGCAGAGCCTGGCCGCCCTGCGCGCACACCAGCCGGCCGGCCCGCTGCTGTGCGCCGAGTTCTGGAACGGCTGGTTCGACCGCTGGGGCGCCCACCACGTCATCCGCGACCCGGCACAGGCCGCCCAGGAGCTGGACGAACTGCTCGCGACCGGGGCCTCGGTGAACTTCTACATGTTCCACGGCGGCACCAACTTCGGCTTCACCAACGGCGCCAACGACAAACACACCTACCGGCCGACCATCACCTCCTACGACTACGACGCACCGCTGGACGAGGCCGGTGACCCCACCGAGAAATTCACCGCGTTCCGCCGGGTCCTCGCCAAGTACGCGCCGGTGCCCGCCGAGCCCGTCCCCCACCCCGGGGCCAAACTCGCCCCCCACACCATCGCGCTCACCGACAGCGCCTCCCTGCTCGCGTGCGCTGCCGACCTGGGTGACGCGGTGGCGTCCGAGCGGCCACTGACGATGGAGGAGCTCGGGCAGGACTTCGGATTCGTACTGTACGAGACCGCGCTGCCCGCGGCAGGGCCGGTGCTGCTGGAAGTGGAGCAGGTGCGCGACCGCGCCCAGGTGTTCCTCGACGGCCTGCCCATCGGGGTGCTGGAGCGCGAGAACCACGAGCGGGCCATCGCCTTCACCGTGCCGCGCGCGGGCACCGTACTGAGCGTGTTGGTGGAGAACCAGGGGCGAGTCAACTACGGGCCGGGCATCCACGACCGCAAAGGCCTGCTCGGCGCCATCCTCCTGGACGGATCCGCACTGACCGGGTGGTGCAGCCGGCCCCTGCCGCTGACCTCCCTGACGCAGCTGCCGTTCACCAACACCACCACGACGCCGACCGGGCCCACCTTCCACCGCGGCACCGTCGACCTCGCCGAGCCTGCCGACACCTTCCTCCACCTGCGCGGCTGGAGGAAGGGCAACGCCTGGGTCAACGGTTTCGCCCTGGGCCGCTACTGGTCGCGCGGCCCACAGGGGTCGCTGTACGTGCCGAAGCCGGTGCTGCGGGCAGGCGCCAACGAGATCGTCGTGCTCGAACTGCACGCCGCCCACCGCCCCCGTACCGTCGAGCTGCGCCCGACCCCGGACCTCGGCCCCACCGAGCAGTAGCGGTCGCCGCCGTATGCCAACCCGTAGGCCAGGAGCCCCGCCATGAACGCCGGCCGTCCTCGGGACCGGATTTCGTTCCTGGTCAGGTGCCGGACGCCTGGTCCGGTGTACCCGGGGTAACGGCTTTTCTGCCAACTTCAGCTCGCCCATGCGACTCCTCCCAGGGAACACCTGGTTGATCGAACGAACACAGCCACGGATGACCCGGCCCCTTCGCTCCGCCCCCATTACAGGGACGTCATCACTACTACGGCCGGTCCGCCGGCGGGTCCCGCCCCGGTACTCAGCCCCTCGAGGTTTCCGCCGCTTCGGGACGCTCCCTCTTCGAGGTCGTTTTCTCCCGGTGTTTCATCCCGGAACGAGTGCTAAATCCGTTGGCGTCGGGTCGCACCAGAACTCCAGCTTCTGGCGTGCGGCCCCCCTGCATTGGGAGACAACCACCTCCTCCATCCAGCGCCTTGCACGCCTCAGTCCCGGCGGTCGGGGATCAGCACGATGAGGCGCACGGCCGGGTGACTGTCGGTCCGGTTCAGTCCGTACCCCGGGGCAGCGTCACCTGGATCCTGCTGCCCTCGGTGGCGCCATGGATAGCGATCCTTTGTTGATCGAACTGCTCCCCATCGCGCCGGATGGCGAAGACCCTGTAGGGCGGAAGGCCCGTGAGATCGCGGCTCGTAGTGAAGTCGCCCGTTTCCGTGAGGAGACGGAGCGCTTCACGGCGGCCATGGGTATCTCCCTCGATCAGCCGGGCGACGCGGTCCAGGCTGGTCTTCACCTCGCTGCGACGCTGTCCGTCTGGATCGAACAGCTCGATGCTGCGGTAGGAGTCGCCCTCGTAGACGCTGTCGATCCGAAGCTGCCTCTCAACGCTCCTGGATATCCGACGGCTCTTCGACGCGTACGGCATGACGCTGCTCGTACCCGATGCCTTGCCCGAGCACATGGCAACCCTGTGCATCGGGAACAGTGTCAGCGTGGTGTGGCCCACAGCGTACGGGCTCTACGCCCGGCTCGCGCCGCTTGACTCCTCATGGCAGTGACGGCCCGAGGTAATCCTCGGGCCGCCGCTGGTCTTGCTGTTCAGCTCCGGGCTTGCTGTTCAGCTCTCGGTGATGCGGGTCCAGGTGAACGGGCCGAACGAGGTGGACGTCGTCGGGTTGTGGGCTCCTGGGGTGACGGTCAGCTTCAGCCATTCCAGGGGTGTGGTGCTTCCGTGCACGACGATGCGGTGGAAGTTCGGGACGGCGTAGCCGGGGTGGCTGTTCCATGCGTCGTACGCGCAGACGTCCTCGTCACCCGTGCAAGGCGCACCCTGGGTGAGCGGGTTGTCCGAGCGGTAGACGTGCGAGTCGCCGACGAGCAGGAGCACCGGCTTGCCGAAGGCGGCGGTGTGCCTGGCGAGACTGGAGACGACCGGCTCGTAGTTCGCCACGTGGTCGGCCGTCTTGCCGTCAACGTCCCACATGTCGGCCTGGGTGGTGACGACGACGCTGGACATGCCGCCGGCCTTGGCGAGTGCGAATGCGGTGTCCAGCCAGCGCAGGTCGGCCGCGGTGCGCTGGGCGGCCTCGTCGAGCTGCTGCCGTGAGGCCGTCGGCGCGCCGTACCAGGGGTCAGCGTCGTTGTTGGAGCCGCCGGGCACGTTGACCGTCACGAACAGGGTGCCGTTTTTGACCCAGAGCACGTTCTCCACGTACTTGGCGTCCTCGGGGTGCGCCCAGTTCGGCAGCTGCGCCTGCGACAGGACGCGCAGCGTCCCGCTGCCGAGGGTGTGGCCAGGCTTGGGGAAGAACGTCTTGCGGACCAGATCCAGGTTCGCGGCCGGGTTGCCGGAAGCGTAGGCCACTGAATGGCCGGTGGCCGGATCGAGCACGTAGTCGATCTTCCCGGTGAGCGGGTTGTACGTGCCGCCGCCCTCCTTGGCCTTGTGACAGTCGGCCCACTCGTTGTCGCCGGGGGTGTAGACCATCGGATCCGCGAAGGTCTTCCACAGCGCGGCGACGGACTGATCGTAAGCGGCGGTGCAGTACTGCTTGCCGGAGTGGATGTCGCCGACATGGATCACGGTGCCGACGTCCGGGTCGGCGTTGACGTTGGCGATGAACGCCGGCGTCGCGTCGAACTCGGAGGTGTCGGTCGGCGAGGTGCCGTACGGGGCGTCGCCGTACACGGCGAGCGTGAACGGCGCACGGGCCCCGGCCCCGGCCCCGGAGGCGGTCGCGTTCGCCGTCATGGCGGTGGCCGATATCGCGCTGAGCGCCAGGGCCAGGCCCACGGCTGCAAACGACCTTCTTTTCATCTGTCTCCTCGGTGAATTCGACCGTGCCGAAGCAGCCTGCTCGCAGCGCGCGTCTCACCGGGAACGGACAGGTGAACGGAAGTCGAATACGGCGTCTACCGATCAGTCGTCCTGGCGCGGCATGTCCATCCGCCCTCCGATGGCCTTCTCGATACGGGCTCGGTGGGCCGCCTCCCCCACGTCGAGGAACTCCCCGGCCTCCTTGGCGAGCTTCGCCCGGGCGACGCCCAGGTTCTCGTCCCGGCGGGCGGCCGGTACGACGACCATGACCTCCTCGTCCGCGACGACGACGTCGCCTGGGTGTACATCCACACCGCCGCAGCGGACCGGGATGCCGAGGGGCTGGGCGGCCGACTTGGCGCCCGGGATCGGGATGACGCCGCGGGCGAAGACGGGGAAGGCCATGCGCATGCAACGCCGCTCCGGCATTCGCCGAGGGAGGCTCGAAGGTGGCTCGCGGGCAGGCGGCCGTTGGTAGCCGCCTACCAACCGCGGCTTTCAGCGAGGCGTACGGAATCAGGCCCGACCCCAGCGCCGTCTACTCTCGTGCGCGCAGGCCGGCGACCGGATGGCCCTCGCCTTCGTGGGGCGCCTGCTCGCCCGCCACGACCGTGGCGCCGAGGCATTCGAGCTGCTGTGCCCCGTCGTCGAAGACCGGTTCCTCGCCGCCTCGCTGCTGACCACCTGGATCCCGACCGACCACCGATGCGACACGCTGTGGTGCGGCCGCGGCCTCGACGCCGACACTGCGCTCGCCCTGCTTACCACGATCCGGGAACGCCAGGACCGCACCAATGACGCGATCGCCCTGCTGCGTACCCGGCACGTCACCTCTGTCAACAGTCGCTACCAGGTCGCCGATCCGCCGGCCACGCACAACCGGATCGAGGAACTGCTCGCGTACGCGGAGCCCGAGGACCACGGACACGCCGCGCAGCGTTCGGCCGAAATACGTGAGGAGCACGGCGACGTGGAGGGCACGATCGCTGCCTACCGTCAGCCCGACACCTCGGTGGCCCCCACTACAACGGCGGGGCCCAGCACCCGCAAATAGTCGTGGAGCAGGTCAGCGAAGGCGGTTGCGGCGCCGACGCACGGCCCCTGGCAGCAATTGACTGCCGGTCAGTGAGATGAGTCACCGTGAGAAAAGTAGAGCCCCGGACAATCCGTCCGGGAAGGGCATCGCGCGTGGTGCAAAACCTCAGCCTCGCACTGTTGCCACTGTCCCTTGTCGTAGGGCTTTTGGGGACCACTCCCCCTGCGATGGCCGACGAGCCGCCGTACCCCGTGGACCCCTACAGCACGGCCGTCCTGCGCCGGTAGTACGCGATCGTCGTGGCCGCCAGGAGGGGCCCCCAGGCCAGCAGCGGAGAGTAGCAAGCCACGAGGAGCACTTGCTGGGCTGGCGTCTGCGTGACGCGCGCAATCAGGCCTGCCGCCTGGGAGCAGGCGAACCAGCCTCCTATCGTGCACAGCGCCGCCGCCCCGAGCAGCGCTGGGACCACTGCCGCGAGCGTACGCACTCGCCGCGCGCCGATGAGCGGGAGCCAGCGGGGTGCGATCTCGCCCCAAGGTCGCACCAACCCGAGTGCGAGCAGGGCGAGGCCTTCGGATATCACGGTCAGCGAGACGGCCAACACCACCTCGCGGCCGTTCCGGCCCGACTGCTCGGCCACCGGGAGCCCGGCAACCTGGGCGATTCGCCACAGGCCGGACGGCAGGGTAACGAGGGGTACGGCGTGGGCGGCGAGGACAGCCCAACGCGGAACCTGGGGCAGCGCGTCGATCTTCAGCATGCGTTTCATCGTGCTGAGGCGCAGGTCGTCGCACATCAGCACGCAGGATGACCTGTTCCCCATACGGGGGAGAATGTGTATCGGATGTCCGACGCACCCAGCTCCAGCACGCCTGGCCAGTCGCGGGAGACCCTCCGGCGTCCCTGGGAGAACCGGTCAAGGCGGAGCAGCAGACCCCGGCTTGGTTCCGTCGAGGTTCAGGAACATCCGCGCCCGCCTGCTCTCCCGACCCGTGTTCATCCAACGGCACGGGCACCGGACGTTCACCGGATCCTCGAACCCTCACCGGGCGCCCCGCTACGACGTCGGGAAGACCGTCAACGCGAACTCACGATCGCCGCACATCAACTCAACCTTGTTGCAAACCGCGGTCTTGGAGCGACGCCGTCGCAACTTCCCATGCACGCACAACCGCTCCGATTTCCTCGAAGAAGGCGTGCTCGCGGCGGTGCGGCCAGAGGCGGGACAGACCCGCGCCGGTGAGCATCCCGGTGACAGTGGGCCGCCGGCAGCGTCATGCCCGGAACCATCAGCGGCGCGACTTGCTCTCCCACTTCGAGGCTGAACACACCACGGCGATCATCGATGCGGTGCAGGCGCTCGCCGAGCTGTCCGCGCGGGAGCGGCTGGGCCGACTCGTCGTGGAGGCGATCAAGGACACCGGTCCGGATCTGGAGATCGCCATGCGGGCCTGGGCGAAACAGGACCCTGAAGCGGCTTCGGTCCAGGGACGCGTGGACGCGACTCGGATCGCCTATCTGCGCGATCTCTGCCATGAGGCCGGGCACCCCCAGCCGGAACAGATGGCCACGCTTCTGTACGTGATGTGGATTGGGGCGGCGCACCTGATGCCCCCGCTTCCGGGCGCGCGGCTGCGCGGCCTGTACGAGGCGATGCTCGCTCTGCTGAATCGGCCCACCTCGTACGCCTCGGCCATCGAGGAGAGTGCGCCGTGAGCCTCATTGGCACCGTGCCCGAGCTGGCGTCTCTGCTCGCCGACGCCGACCACGTCGACGTGAAGGCAGCCGAGTGCGAGTCCACTCTTCGCGGTTCCTCGCAGTGGCCATGGGGCGACGGCCCGCCTGGATGAGGACCCTGTTTCGCGGCAGGGCGGTCGTCGCCCGGCTGCTGCGGCTGCGTGAACCGGGCGTCCCGGCCGGCGTGCCGTTGCGACCCGAGGATATCTCCTTCACACCGGGCGACAAGGTCGCGTTCTTCACCGTCAGCGCCGCCGCCGAGGACCGGTTCATCGTCCTGGAGTCAGCCGACACGCATCTGATCGGGTATCTCGCTGTCCTCGCTGGGCCGTCGGCAGGTGGTCGCACCAGGTTCGAGGGGGTCACGATCGTGCGCTACCGCCGCTGGACCGGTCCGCTCTACTTCAATCTCATCCGTCCCTTCCATCACCTGGTGGTCCGCAGCATGACCAACGCGGGCAGCCGCCCAGCCCCTGGCACTGTAGAGAGGATCACACCGAAATGAGCACCTCGGCCCGTTCGACTCCCCGCATACCCGAGTCCGCGCGGCTCGCGCGTTGGGTTCCCCGCCTGATTCTCGCTGGCGCCATCGTCCACATGGTGGGGGCCGCAGCCAACTCGAGGTGGCGGGGCATCTTCTCCGACGGCCTATGGAACACCGTGGGCGCGGGCAACGACACCCGTGTGGCGACCCTCTGGTTCATGATCGGCGGAATAGCCCTCTTCGGCCCCGGCATCCTCACCCGCACATCCGTGATGCGCACCGGGAAGGTACCCGTCGAGACCGGATGGATCCTGCTGGGGCTCGGGATACCGATCGCACTGCTGGAGCCCGCGTCCGGCGCGTGGCTGCTGATCGCGATCGGCGTCTTGGCCCTGGTGACGGCCCGCCAGGGCAAGGAGCACGCCGATGTGGCGTGACGGCACGACCATGATCGCCGCGGTGGCCCTGACCGCGGTCGGCACACAGCACGTGGTGTGGGCGCTCACTCCCTGGCCGGCCCGCTCCTATCCGGAGTTGGGCCGCTTAGTCTACGGAGGGCTGGCATGCCGCCCAAACCGGCCTGCCTACTGGTCGGGTCCGGTCTGCTGGGCGCGGCTTACTGCCCGCTCGCCCTCGCCGACTTCACTCCGGAACTCGGCCCGCACTGGCTCTATGGCGTCGGTATCTGGGCCCTGACCGTGTTGCTCCTGCTGCGTGGACATGCCGGCCCGCCGTTCAGCCTGCGCGGGGAACCCGAGTTCGTGCACTGGAACGGGCCTTGAACCAAGGCCGGGTAGTTAACGTTTTCGCAGGTCACGCAAGCCAGTTGAAGGATTTCCGACGCAGAACAAGGGAGCTCGTTGGTACAGGCAGTCGCCCAAGACAGCTTGTACTTGAGGAGCACCGTTGCCGTTTCATCATGTCCTGCCGGCCCCGGTGATGGCCATCACGCGTACGGTCACAGTGGCCGCGGGCCGGTTCGCGGCCGGTCATCTGTGCGAGCTGGTGCCGATAATGGTGGCGGCCGACGCGAGCACAGCGAGGGCGCCAGCGGTCTACGCCACCGGCGGCCCGGTCAGCGAAGGATGTTGTAGCACCACCGCACTTGAGATCACTGGTTCTCCTGCAGACGGCAAGGTCCCCGTTCAAGAATGGGGACGATTGCGAATCGCGCTGGAACGTCCAGCGAGGTGGGTGTTGGGGGAGATCCTATGGAGCACTTGTACGCCATCCCGTTGGAGAACGGTGCCGGGGAGACGGCGGTGTTCGAGGTGGCCAGCGACGTAACGAGCTCGGACCTGGAGTTAGCGGCAGGCGGAGACCTCGTTGCCCGTGCGAAGGTCTCCCTCCAAGAAGCACTGGACCAGGTGAAGCCGGCACTATCGAAGGTCGCCGACATGGTCCGGGAGCTGAGGCCGCAGGAGGCGGAGATTGAGTTCGGTCTCAAGATGGGCGGCGAGACGGGCGTGGTGATTGCCAAGGGAACAGCCGAGGTCAACTTCGCGGTGCGCCTGGTCTGGACACGTCCCTGACCGTGGGAGTGCGACGCGAGGGGTTCATCGTCAAGGTCCGCGCTGCTGCCTCTGAGGGGCCCGTCGGCATTGGTTTCATGGTGGGACCGAACCAGGTGGTTACGTGTGCCCATGTGGTCAACGCGGCGCTCAGACGGGAGAAGGACGACCGAAGCCGCCCGGCCGTCGGAGCGCGAGTACAAGTGGAATTCGTGCTGCTCGGCGACACCGAAGGCGGCCCGGTACGCAACTGTCGGGTTGACGCCTGGGACCCGCCAGCAGGCGGAGGCGCGCAAGGGCGTGACGTGGCCGGGCTGGTCATCGTCGGCGGCGACACCGTTCCCGTAGGGGCTGGGGCCGCTCGGCTTCTCGATGCCAGAGCGGGTGTCTTCGGCGACGGCCAGGTCTCCGTGTTCGGTTACCCCAGTGCCCCATCCCGAGAAGCCAACGGGGCCTGGAGTTCCTGCATCCTGCGGGGCTCCGTCGGCGGCGGATTGCTCCAGCTGGATTCCGGCAGCGAGTCGGCGCTCCGAGCGCAGCCCGGTTACAGCGGGGCGCCGGTGATCACGCAGGATCGTTGGGGGGATGCCGTTGTCGGGATGCTGGCCATCGCAAGCCGCGGCGGCGCCACTGGGGACGCATACGCCGTACCGCTATCGGAGATCGTGGCAGCGTGGCCGACGGCGCTGGAGCGCCGAGTACTACCGCCCTGCCCATACCGGGGGTTGCAGACCTTCACGGCCGTTGATGCCCAGGCGGGGTACTTCGTAGGGCGAGAACGTGAAGTTCGACGCCTGCGCGACATGGTGCGTGTACAGCCGCTCGTCGTAGTGGCGGGCCCTTCGGGAGTAGGCAAGTCCTCGCTGGTGGCCGCGGGCCTGCAGCCGGCCCTCGCGCAGGAGGGATGGGCCGTGGCGTCCTTTCGCCCCGGCCCATCCCCCTATGCGGCCGTGGCCCGGGCGCTGCTCGACCTTGAGCAACCTGAGGCTGGGCACTCTCTTGAACGTCTGGAGCAGCGCACGCGCTCGCTGAGGGAGGAGGGGTTCTGGGCCACTGCGGGCAAAGTCTCCCTTTTGACCAACCGGCGTATCACGGTGATCGGCGACCAGTTCGAGGAAATCCTCAACGGTGGCCCTGGCAGCGAGAAGCCGTTGGAATTTCTGCAGCAGATGTTTCCGCCGCCCGACACACCGCAGAATGAGAACGTACGGCTCGTATGCACGCTGCGCGCCGACTTCCTGCCCGATCTCCTGTGCATGCCAGATATGGGACCGCGCCTCCAAGACAGGCAGCTCAATGTGTCGCCGCTGGACGAAACCGCCTTGACCCGCGTGATCGTCGAGCCCGCAGAACTGACGGGAGTCAGCTTCACACCCGGCCTGGCCGCAGTCATCGCCAACGAGGCCAGCAGAGCTGCGGGAAGCCTGCCCCTCCTGGAGTTCGCGCTCACTGAGCTGTGGCCGCTCCAAGAAGGGCGACGCATCAGCTTCGACAGCTACTACGGCCTGGGAGGAGTGGCGGGGGCACTCAACCGCCACGCCGAGAAGGCGTACGAGCAGTTGTCGGAGCAGGTGGAGGAATCCCGCATCCGTCGCGTCCTGCTCTCCATGGTGAGGGCTCGGGGCGGCGCGTCAAGCGCCGTGCGTGTCACCGTACAGCGGTCCCACCTTGACGCGGACTGGCACGTTGCTCAGCTTCTCGCCGCCCCCGAGCAGCGCCTCGTGGTGATCGGCCCCGGTGGCCCCGACACTGCGGAGATCGCGCATGAAGCTCTGATCCGGGAATGGCGGAGACTGGCCGACTGGGTCGATGAGGATGCCGATTTCCAGCAGTGGCTGGCTGTGGTGGAAGAGCGTGCCACGGAAGGTGATCTCTTGTCTGCTACCCGGGTAGCAGAGGCGCAGCGCTGGATGGGGGAACGGCGAACGGATATTCCGCAGAACGTTACCGGCCTCATCGAGAACAGCATTTCGGTGATTTCCGAACAACAGCAGACTCGGCGGCTACTGACAGAGTCTCAGGAACTCACCGAACAGCTTCGCATGAGTTCGGCAGAATTGATGATGCGACAGGAAGCCCTTCAAGCCTCCAACGCAGAATTGGAAGAAAAAGCCGAAGAACTGGCGCGCCAGAATCGGGAAATTGAACACAGAAACATGGAGATAGACGAAGCCAGACAAGTGCTAATGGAGCGAGCCGAACAGCTGAAGGTATCCATGCGACACAAAACAGAATTCGTGGCGACCATGTCGCATGAGCTGCGAACACCACTCAACTCTCTTGTGATCCTGGCCAAGATGCTCGCCGAGAATCCGAACGGGAACCTTACGCCCAAGGATGTCGAGTTCGCAGAGACTATTCATGGGGCAGGCTGTGATCTGCGGCAATTGGTCGACGACATCATGGACCAGTCTCGCTTGGAGACAGGACAGATGGATATCCACCCGACCCGGATCGCGCTCGATCGGCTGGTCGAATACCTCCAGTCCGTTTTCCGCCCCTTGACCATGGAGAAGGGCCTGACCTTCTCCGTACGGGTGTCCCCTGATCTGCCGGTTGCCCTGTACGCGGACGAACGGCGGCTACTGCAGGTACTGCGCAACCTTCTGTCGAACGCGGTGAAGTTCACCCCGGCCGGAGCAGTAGAGCTTGTGATCAGGGCAGCCGGAGCCGACGTGCCGTCGGACATCCGGGAACAACTGCTGGAGGCCGGCTCCCTGAGCCACCCGAGCGCGGAACTGATCGCCTTCTCTGTCACCGACACCGGGATCGGAATCGCGGCGAGCGATCTGCATGTGATCTTCGAGGCCTTCAAGCAGGTCGATGGCATCACGAGCAGGATGTACGGGGGCACGGGCTTGGGTCTCACGCTCAGCCGAGAGGTCTCCCGGCTCCTTGGCGGAGAGATTCATGTGGTCAGCGAGTTGAACGCTGGGTCGGCCTTCACTCTGTACCTCCCACTGCACCGCAATGATGCCGGTTCGACGACGATGCCGATGCCCCGCAGCCACAGCCGGTCGAACCAGGCCGGGTCAGAGGTTCCGATGCCCAGCACGTCCTCATCGGTCGCGCCCGGCACCAACGCGGGGCCGTAGCGCCGCCCGTCCGGAAGTCGTCCGGCTCCGCGAAGCTACCGCCGGGGAATCCAAGGTCCGGCGCCTTCCAACGCCGCGAACCGCCGTCATCGGCTCCTGCAGCTGATGCTTGCCCTGAACCGCGGCGACCCTCATCGCCGATCATCCGGCCGCTGGCCCGCCCGCACCGCTGCCGAATCCGGACTCCAGATATCGGCGCAAAGCCTCCCGCCCTCCCGGCACGAAGAGCCATTCATCAGCGACTTCACGCAGTTCGTCCACTGTCATCCAGTCCTGCCACTCGATCTCAACCGGGTCCGGCACCAGAGCCTCCGACACGACGGCCTCATGCACCCCGAACCAGATGGGGCTAATCCCTGCCCGGCAAAGGAACTTGAACAGGAACCGCACCGGCACACGAACCCCCAGCTCTTCAGTCAGCTCGCGAACGGCCGCCTGCTCATACGACTCACCCACGTCCACGGCGCCGCCGACCATCACGTCGTAGTAGCCCGGGAACCGGGACAACGTCTCGGCCCGTCGCAGCACCAAGATCCGCCCCTCGCGATCACGACAGATCGTCGTTGCGATGCGATGCGGCCAGTTCTCACGCACCGCCTCATCCCGGTCGACGACTCCCAGCACCCGGTCATGCTCATCCACATGCTCAACCCGCTCACTCATGGAGGCACGATCCCAGCCCCCACTGACAACGCTGCCCGACGAGCACCATAGGCAAGTGATACGCACCACAGGAGATCTCACGGAATGCAACACGCTCGACGATCAGCGTCGCGAACGGTGTCTCGAAGAGCGACCTGCTCAATCGCCACACGAGTTCATCCGCACACGGTCTCTGCGGACACAAGGCACACGTTCGCCTGCCGACTGATCAACCGCGACGTCCCGCAGGAAGTGGTCCGGGTCCTCCTGGACCACGAGTCGTCCCAGATGACGGCCCACTACGCGCGGATCACCGATCAGACGGTGCGGCGGCGCTGGGAGGAGGCGATGAAGGTCAACATCAAGGGCGAACGCGTCGCACTGGACGCCGACGGGCCGGCCGACGGGCCGCTTGGCCAGGCCCAGTGGGCCAAGACGAGCTACGGCATCGCCACCCAGACGCTGCCCAACGGCTACTGCGGGCTGCCCGTCCAGAAGACCTGCCCGCACGCCAACGCCTGCCTGAACTGCCCGGTCTTCGTCACCGGCCCCGAGTTCCTGCCCGAGCTCCGCGACCAGCGCACCAGGACCCTGACGCCGATCGACAACGCCACGCGTTGCGGACACACCCGCGTCGCGGAGATGAACCAGCAGGTTGCCGACAACCTCGATCGCGTGATCGAACTGATGCAGGAGGACCCGGGACAGGCGAGGAGACCGACGATGCGAGCTGACAACACCCGCCTGATCACCGCCGCCGCAGCACGTCGCGCAGCAGCACCCGGCAACGCGCCACCAGGGCACTGCGGCGCATGGACACCACCGGCTCCAAGATCACCTTCGAGACCGTCGCCCGCGAGGCCAAGGTCTCCAGGTCCTGGCTCTACAACCAGCCGGACATCAGAGCCGAGATCGAACGCCTCCGAGCCCGACACCGCACAGCCCCCGCATCCAGGCCGGTCCCCGAGCGGCAACGCGCCTCCGACGCCTCCCTGCTTCACCGTCTGGAAGCCGCCACCGCACGCAAACGGCAGCTGGAAGCGGAGAACCATAAGCTCAGGGAAGCCCTTGCTCTGGCTCTTGGCGAACAACGTGCTGCCGAGGTCCGAGGCACTCGCGGTGCCGCCGCGAAGGCTGCAGTTCCAAGGACGCTCGGCCCCTGCTGAAGAGCCGCCGCGTCGGCGCCACAACCGCTCGCTCGCGCGGCCGCATAGGCCCACGGCGGGAATACGAGGTCGACGGAAGGGAAGTGTTGCGAGAGCATCCTCGGGGAGATCGGATGACAGGAGCTCGGTGATCACCCAGGGCGTGAAGATCACAGCACGGTGCGAAGCCTGCGGCGGCGTGCTGATCCGCGACACCGGCCAGTTCATCGACCGTGATCAGCTGTGGTGGGGAACCGAGGGGTGGTGCCTGTCCTGCCCCGTCGCCTGGTCCGAGCAGGACAGCGGCGGCGAGACTCCCGAGGCGATCCGCCAGGCCCTGTTGGCCGAACACGGGG
Source organism: Streptomyces sp. SID13666 (assembly GCF_010548325.1). Classification (NCBI taxonomy): domain Bacteria; kingdom Bacillati; phylum Actinomycetota; class Actinomycetes; order Kitasatosporales; family Streptomycetaceae; genus Streptomyces; species Streptomyces sp. SID13666. Next base: position 100,792 of record NZ_JAAGLX010000030.1, read on the forward strand.
CTGCCCGACTTCGACTGACAGAGCCCGTGGCCAGTCCGGTGTCCGTCCTGCGCGCTCTGCGAGAAGTCCACGCGCTGACACTGGCGCAAGCCCGATCCACGGCAGACCAGCTCAGCACGACCGGGCTGATCGGAACGCTGGTCGAGGTGGAACTCATCGCCAGCCGCCTCCGGCACCATTCCGTTGGAGCAACCATCGATCCAGAACCCCGATGACTGTCAGCAGCGCTGCCCGCGACACGCCGATCGACGATATTTCCGCACCCGCGAAGACGATCCGCCCGTCGCGTCGCGGTCATTGTCCACATCGCAAAGCCACAGCTCAGAATGCTGATCGTCGAGCCGGCTCAAGATAATGGCCGTTGATCAACTTCACGCCGTCGAAGCCCCGACTGTCGAATCCGACGACCGCGTCCGCCTTGACCGACTGCGAGTCGATCACCCCGGCCGTCGGTTCGGTGTCCCGGCCCGCACGGGTGCGGACCTGCCCGCGTAACCGGTCGTGGAACTCCCCGACCAGGCCGTGATCACGCCAGCGGCAGAAGACGCGTACCCGGTTCCAGGGCGTTCTGTGGAATCAGATCCGTCAAGTCCGGAGGGCTGTCAGCTGAGCGGTTCGAGGATGTCGGGCTTGCCGTCCACGGCGGGACCCCAGCCGGCCGGAAGGTGTGCGGCAGCGATTTCGACGGCCTCCTGGGCAGTGAAGGCTCCGCCGATCCGCTCCCGCCCGGAGCCTTGTGGTTCGTGCAGTCGTAGCACGTGAAACCGTTCACCATCGAGGGGGAAGATCGAGGGCAGGTCCTGGGACCAGGGGAAGCCCGCGATGCTGTTCGTCGATGCAGCGGCGTGCGGACGACCACCAGCTTGCCCGGACTGCCGATGGCGGGGGCGCAGAGTGCACTCGACCTACCGCCGCAATCTGTCCGAGCGGCCTTTGGGCGGGCATAAGTTGATCGTGCGTCTGCGGGTACGGCGCTTCTCCTGCGATCGAAAATCGTGCGCCCGCAGGACGTTCGTCGAGCAGGTCGGCCGACTGACCGAACGGTACCGCCGCTCCAGCCTCGGGCTGAAGGAGTGGCTGACGACGGTGGCCGTCGAGCTCGGCGGCCGGGCCGGCGAGCGGCTCTGCCGCAAGCTGAACCTGGCGGCGGGCCGTACCCGCCTGGTGGGACTGCTGGAGGAGCCTCCGGCGCCGGGGCGGGCACCGCGGGTCCTCGGGGTGGACGAGTTCGCCTTCCGCCGCGGGCGCAGGTACGGCACCATCCTGGTCGACGTCGAGGCCGGGCAGGTGGTCGACGTCCTGCCCCACCGTACTTCGGAGACGTTCGCTGCTTGGCTGACCGCCCACCCCGGAGCGGAGATCATCTGCCGCGACCGTGCCAGCGCTTACACGAAGGCGATCAAGGAAGCCGCGCCGGACGCGATGGAGATCGCGGACCGCTGGCACCTGCTCCAGAACCTCTCCGGCGCGGTTGAGAAGACCTGCCATCAGCACCGGCCGTGCCTGAAGAAGTACGCGGAAAGGGGAGGTGACCGCCTGACCCAGATGCCACTGGTGGACGCACTGCCGCCCACGCGGATTGTGCAGCGTGTTCTCCAGCACCACGCCGAGGTCGCGCGCATGGTCGCGGTCGGCCATCCGCTCAGTGACATCGCACGCCGCCTCGGCCTCGACCGCAAGACGGTCCGCCGCTACCGCGACACCGGCCTCGACCACCTCCTCGACAGCGCCCGCGACCGCCGCCCTGAGAAGCTGGACGCCTTCAAACCATTCCTGCAGCAGCAGTACGCCGCTGGCATCACCAACGGCCGCACGCTGTTCCAGCAGATCCGCGAACGGGGATTCCGCGGCGGCTACTCAACACTCACGCCCTACCTGCGAACCCTGAAAGCCGGCACAGCTCCGGCCGCACCAGCGGATATCCCAAGCCCGCGCCGGATCACCTCCTGGATCATGCGCAACCGCGAGCTCCTCAGCACCCAGGAGGTCGAGCACCTCGACCAGGCCCGCCTCGCGTGCCCGGACATCGCGCGGGCATGTGACCTCGCCCGGGTCTTCACTGACCTCGTCCGCAACCGCCGAGGCCAGCTGCTGCCTGCCTGGATCCGCCAGGCTGAACGGTCCGACGTTCTCCCGGTCGCCAAGTTCGCCGCGTTCCTCCGCCAGGACCTCGACGCTGTCACCGGCGGCCTCACCCACGAATGGAGCTCCGGCAGGGTCGAAGGCCATGTCAATCGCGTGAAAACGATCAAGCGAGCCATGTACGGACGGGCCGGCTTCCGACTACTACGGACCCGAATCCTCGCCCGCACATAGCCTCGGGCCCGGTCACGGAATCCAGCAGGCCACCACCCGCTCGGCCACCGAGAAGTCGGTCTCGCAGTCCGGGCATGCGGCCCGCCCGAACAGGTAACGGACGCCATCCGCCAGGCTCTCCTGACCGTCTGCCAAGGCCCGCGTGAACAGCCTCCGCGGCAGCCCTTCCAGCTGCTGCGTTCGCGCCGGTTGGAGAGGTGACTTCTGCACTTGTCGCAGTGCGTAGTCGTCGGTGCAGCAGAATGAGTCGTCCTGTCCGATGACGACGAACATGTTGATGCCGCAGTAGGGGCAGTCGACCTCGTACTCTCCGGTCTGCAGGCCATCCAGGGAGCGGTCCCAGATCTCGACGCCCTCGAAGGAGAGCAGGGCCTGCAGCAGGTTCACGTATTCGTCGGCCCCAGCCGTCTGGCTCAGGCGGCGATCGGTGAGGTCATGCAGAACTGCAATCGGAGCCGAGAAGACCATCAGAGGGCTGTTGGGATCGGACAACCCGGGCGAACAGGAAGCGATGGCTCCCGCCGCCAGCAGCACCTCGCCCAGGGTCTCCGGGCTGCCCGCGGTCGCGATCTCGGCCAAGCGCGGAAGCGCTGCAAAGCTGGCGGCGAAGGCGGTGTCCAGCTGCGGACACAGGTGGTCCATCAGCTCGGACCACACACCGCTCGGATCGGCCTCGAACCGGTCCAAGAGAGCAGTCACGTGCTCTGCCGAACCGCACGCGTCGGTGAGTGTCGACCAATCCGTCATGCGTTCATCCAACCAGGCGGCTCCGGACGGGCCGCACTGGGCCGAAGAACTCCAAGATCCTTCACGGAATCGCGGTCAGAACCTTGAAATTCCCCACCCCCGGCTCAGGGGGTGGACAGACCTGCTCGTATTGATTCCCCAGTCTGCAGCGTTCGGCGGGGGCGCCCTTTCAGGGTCACTGGCTTTCACGGTCACGCAGGTCGTGCTGGGTCCCTGCGACCGCCGGCCCCCAGGTCTGTGGCATGCGAGCGACGACCACCGCTGCGGCTTCCTGGGCCGTGTAGTTGGGTTCGCGCGAGAATGGCTCGCCGCGGTGATGGACCGCATAGCGGCGGTCACCGAGCGGGTAGATCGCCGAGACATCCGGGGAGAACGGGAACCCGGTGCATCTGCTGGACATCAGGGCCCCGTGGCTGGTGAAGGGGAAGAGCGACCTCAGTCGGGGCTCGGCGTGGGCTGCATAGAGCATTTCCAGGTCCTCGTACGGGTCCGGTGTCAGGAAGCGACTCCACTTCTCTGCCACGGCATGCTCAGGGCCGCGTTCGTGGGCCGAAGCGAGGTCGCTGACTTGCAGGAACGGTGCCGCGGTATGCAGTTCGGCCAGTGTGACGCCTGCGTGCCAGGCCGCAGCCGCTTCGGCGAGCTCAGCGAGGTCGCTGGTGGAGCCGCTGGTGAGATTCACACCTTGCCCCCAGGCGGCGATAAGGAACACTCGATCCGCGGACCCGAGGTCTACGCTGAATCGGTCCAGTCGTGGGTTGCGGCTGGTGATCCATGCGTGGATGAGCGACGAACCGTCAGACGCGGACCGAACCTCACCGACGTTCAGGTTGTTTTCGGCGGCGCACTGGGCGAGGGCTGCACGGAGACTCCCCGTGGCAGCAACATCGGGGTACAGCTCGGGATCGGGCTGGAGTGGCTGCCGGGACGGGCCAGGTTGAGTCATCCCGACATGATCACTCTTGTTGAGTCAGCAACCAAGTGTGGAATGCGAGCAGGGCTGGGGAAAATCGAGGCTGTGGTCCACATTTCGTGACGGTCACTGTCCCGTGTCACCCAATCGCAACCCCCTCGACGCCGACGCCATGGTCCGCACCGCCCAGACCGCCGTCCGCAGCCGCTCCACACCCCTCGTCGACGCCATGCTCTGCGCCCGCCAAGCCCGCGCCCTGGCCAAAGCCCACGACGCACCCGGTTGCTACGCGCCCTCAACCCCGCCGAAGACCACCTCAACAAGGGCCCTAGCTGTTCTGTCCATGGAGGTTGGTGACAGCGATCACGGCTGGGTGATCTTGTACGAGTGAGGGCCTTCCGGGTTCGGTGTGGATTGCGACATCTACACGGAACGATCAGAAGGCCCTCATGCCCCACCGTAATGCACCCCTGACCGAGACCGGACGCCTGCGTCTGGCCCGCTGCGTCGTGGAGGGCGGCTGGCCGCTGCGCCGGGCCGCCGAACGCTTCCAGGTCTCGCCCACGACCGCCCAGCGGTGGGCCGGCCGCTACCGCGAGATGGGCGAGGCGGGCATGCGGGAACCGGTCCTCGCGCCCGCACCACAGCCCACGCCGGACCCCGACCCGCACCGAGCGGCGGATCATCAAGGTCCGTGTCCTGCGCCGGTGGGGACCGGCCCGCATCGCCTACCTCCTCGGGCTCAACCCCGCCACCTCTACCGGGTCCTGAGCCGCTACCGCCTCGCCCGCCTGGCACACCTGGACCGCGCCACCGGCCGGGCGATCCGCCGCTACGAACACGAACGACCCGGCGACCTGGTCTACGTCGACATTAAGATGCTCGGCAACATCCCCGACGGCGGCGGACACAAGAACCTGGGCCGCCAGGCCGGCCGCAAGACCCGCTCCGGCGCCGGCTACAGCTACCTCCACAACGCCGTCGACGACCACTCCCGCCTCGCCTACAGCGAGATCCTCGCCGACGAGAAGAAGGAAACCGCCGTCGGCTTCTGGCAGCGCGCCCACGCGTTCTTCGCCCAGGCCGGGATCAATGTCGAACGCGTCCTGACCGACAACGGCGCCTGCTACACGTCGCATGCATGGCGCAACTTCCTCGCCGAGAGCGGTATTTCACATAAGCGGACCCGCCCCTACCGGCCCCAGACCAACGGGAAGGTCGAACGCTTCAACCGGACCCTGCTGGACGAATGGGCTTACGCCCAGCCCTACCGGACCGAGGCCGAGCGACGCGACGCATACCCCGCCTGGCTGCACACCTACAATCACCACCGCGGACACACCGCGCTCAAAGGCCAGCCACCCGCCAGCCGCGTCCCCAACCTCACGGGTCAGTACACCTAGCGCCGAGGACCCGTCCTGGACATACTGGGTCACCCACCCCGAAATCGACATGCTCACCGGATCCTGCATGCTCGACCTCGGCGATCCCGCAGCCGCGAGCGGAAAGTTCGCCGACGCCGACGCCGCCTTCGGCCCCGAATACGTCCGCACGCACGTGCTGTACCCCTCCCGAATAGCAACCGCCCAACTCCAGCAGCGGGAGATCGACACCGCCTGCGCCACCGCCCACCAAGCACTCGACCTAGCGGCCGACCTGCAGTCCGGACGAAGTAGCGATCACCTTCACGACCTCGCAGGCCACCTAGCCCGACACCGTCGAAACCGCGACGCAGTCGAAGTCCTCGACCGCATCGCTTCCCTGGCCTGATAGCCCACCAGGTGCATCAAGTGCCCGGTGGGCTCGTAGCGGTGTTCCGCCGGTCCGGCAGCGAACTTGCCGAGGTTCCCCCGGATTGACGAGCGGTAGACCGAAGCCCGATGGGGCTGATTCGGGACTCGTACGCTGGTAGGTACGGCCGCCGATACTCCCATGATGATTTCCGAGGTCCGATCGCTCGTTCGCTGGGTTGGAGCTGGCCGAAGTCTGACCACTACCGGCGAACTGCGAATCGCCGATGCCAGCGTCATGGTGCAACTGCTGGGCACGCCGGATACGCAGCATGCGCCTGGTGGGGATGTCAGGTGTGTCCAGACAAGCCGTCACCTGCCGCATCTGCAGGACGTCGTGCAGATGGCAAAAGACGCGCGATTGCTCAGGGTCGAACGAGGCAGGCTCATCCCGGTGAAGAAGAACGCCGATGCGGCTTCCAGCGACGACGGCGTTCGACGTACTACTCCATGCCTCCGACGAGTCGTGTCATGAGCTCTGCCGCCTGTCCGGGCTGTCCCTGTGGTGTGAGGTCTCAGGAGTCTGTTGACACTTCTGACTCATCAGATCCTTGACAGGCTCAGGACTCGCTGGACGCAGCCGCAGGAATGGCAGAGACGGGTATCAGGAAGGCTCTGGGTCCTCAGGGTCTGGGTCGACGTTCCACAGCTGGGGCAGGTCCGCGTCGCAGAAGACGCAGACGAAGTAGCCCTCTCGGACGATGTTGTGCTCCTGGCAGTCCGGACAGCGGCGGAAGACCACCTCGTGCGTGAAGCGGTCCGGGTGCTCCAGGCCGACTTGGTCAAGCGCGTGCGCCACGGCTGGCCATGAGGCCGCATCGGGGCAGTAGCCGGTCGACTGGTTGCTGGTCTCCTCGGCCGCCCATCGTCCGGCCTCGCTGTGGAAGGCCATCTCACCTGCGCTGAGCACCTGCTTGCCTCCTGCGCAGGACACGTGCTCGCTTCGGCGCGGGGCAAGGCGAAGGACGCCGTCCATGGCGACGACGAAGGTGAAGGGCTCAGCCAGTTCTTCCCCGTTCCGGGCCGCTGCCCAGAACGTGAACTCGGCTGCCGTTCGGATGGCGGTCCCACCGTCCCCCGGCTGAACGGCTGCCCTCAGGTGCTCGGGCCCGACATACCGATAGCTTCGCCTCGACGCGCTCATGGCGGTCAACCTAGAGCACCTCGGCTTGCGCGCCGAGCCAATTTTTGGCCTGGCCAGAGCCTGGGTGTATGGATCTTGGCCTTCCAGCGCTTCACGGGATGGTCGTCCTTGCGCGCGTGAAGCGACAGCTCGGCGCCCTCGTAGGTGACGCGGAAGTGGGTGTCCTCGACGTAGATGGTGACGATCCGGTTGGTGTAGGTGCGACCGACCCGCAGTCGCTGGCGGGCCACCATGACAACGCCGTCGCGGGGGACCTTCCGCTCGACGCTGACGGCAGCCGGGAGTGGTGGCAGCTGGGTTGCCGCAGCGCGGGCGCCGAGCACTTTGGGGCGCTCGTCTGCGGTGAACGGTGAGGGCAGCGTCTTGACCCGGGCTCCGTCGTGGACCGCGTGCAGGAGCTGGCCGTCGAGGCGGACGGTGATCCGCTTGTTGGCGAGTTCGGCGCCGATCTTCACGCGTTGCCTATCGAAGATGATCCAGCCGTTCGCGTCCACGGTTCGGTCGACTTCGAGCGCCTGGTGGGCCGGAAGGTCACCCACCCGTTCGACGGCCGGCAGCCCGGTCGGGCTGGTCTTCGGCCGACGCGAAGCCTCCCGCAGGCCCTCGATGCCACCGGCGGCGTACTTCGCTTTCCACGTGTAGACCGACTGCCGGGAAACCCGGTACCGCAGGGCGACCTCAGTGATTGACGAACCGTCCAGCACCTCCAGGACCGCCCGGGCACCCGCGACCCGAGTGGATCGCCTACCTCACCCACGCACGGATCAGCGCCGATGCCACCGAAAGCCACCGCGACCTCGGCAAACCCGCGGCCGCGCTGCGCTGGACGCCCAGGCCGCAGTCATGCCGCCTGGGGTTTTCACCCGGGCCGTCGGTATCCGCGCCGCGGTCGTCGCCTCCGCCCACCTCAAAGCCAACAAACTCGATCTCGGCCTCGACATGGGCGATCGAGCCGTCAACATCCTCGGCCGGGTCCGCTCCACCCGAGCCCACGACTACCTCCGCGCCCTCAACCGCGAACTCCAGCCCTGGTCCAAGGAGCCGAAGGTCAGCAGCTTCCTCCACCGGTCAGCAGCTTCCTCCACCGCTCCCAACAGGTCCTCGCCGCCGCCTGATGGCACAGAACTGTCCTGTGGTGGGGCCGCCCGACTCCCCGCGTGATTCTTGAGCGACCAGGCCGTGCCCCATAAGTTCACCGCGAGCGCGACCACGCGGACGAGGGGGGCTACGCCGCCTGCCATTGTCGACCCTTCGCCAACCATGGCCATCGACAGGGCTTGGAATGACAGGAGGGCTGCCCGAACGAGTGGCTGGTGCAGGTCAGACATCCCATGCCGTTTCATGTCAAGAGGGATAAGGCTGGGCGTGGTGTGACCAGGCGGTTGCTTCGTCGTAGTGGGTGCGGGTTTTGAGGCATCCGTGGAGGATGCCGACGAGGCGGTTGC